>NZ_JBEXOS010000022.1:0-98679 GCF_040611655.1 Streptomyces sp. NPDC006552 | reverse complement strand
TAGTAGTCGCCGTAGGGACCGTCCGGGTCGGAACGCGACTGCTGGAACCACTCGTGCTGGTCGCTCGTGTGGTTCATGACGAAGTCGATGATGACCCGCATGCCGCGCTGGTGCGCGGCGTCCACGAACTCCACGAAGTCCGCGAGATCGCCGAACTCCGGCAGCGCGACGATGTAGTTGGAGACGTCGTAGCCGCCGTCCTGCAACGGTGAGGTGTAGAACGGCGGGAGCCAGAGGCAGTCGACGCCGAGCCATTGCAGGTAGTCCAGCTTCGCCGTGATGCCCTTGAGGTCACCGACGCCGTCCCCGTTGCTGTCGTAGAAGGAGCGGACGAGCACCTCGTAGAAGACGGCACGCTTGTACCACTCGGGGTCGGGTCTCTTGGCGGGCAGGTACGGCGACTGCGCCAATTCGTCCGTGGACATACGGATAGGCCTCCGTGGACGCGGATGAAGGAGAGGAGGGGTGGGGGGTCAGCCGACGGTGAAGATGTGGGCCGGTGACTCCCCCGGGACGAGGCGCACGTAGTTGGTCGCTCCCCACGTGTAGGTGGCCCCGGTGAGTTCGTCGCGCACCGGGAACGAGGTGTCGGGGCCGACGTTCAGCGGTGCGTGGTCGAGGCGGACCGTCGCCTCCTGGGTGTGGTGCGGGTCGAGGTTCACCACCACCAGGACCGTGTTCGGGCCGCTGCGTTTCGAGTACACGATCACCGCGTCGTTGTCGGCGTGGTGGAAGTGCACGTTGCGCAGCCCGCGCAGGGCCGGACTGCGGCGCCGGATCTCGTTCAGCCGGGTGAGCAGCGGGGCGATGGTGCGCCCTTCCCGCTCGGCCGACCCCCAGTCACGGGGCCGCAGTTCGTACTTCTCGGAGTGCAGGTACTCCTCGCTGCCGGGCCGCAGCGGCGTGTTCTCACACAGTTCGTACCCGCTGTAGACGCCCCAGGACGGGGAGAGCGTCGCGGCGAGGACCGCCCGCAGTTCGAAGGCGGGGCGGCCGCCGTGCTGGAGGAACTCGTGCAGGATGTCCGGGGTGTTGACGAAGAAGTTCGGCCGCATCGTGGCCGCCGACTCGCCCGCCAGCTCCTGTACGTACTGCGTGAGCTCAGCCTTGGTGTTGCGCCAGGTGAAGTACGTGTACGACTGCTGGAAGCCCGCCTCGGCCAGCGCGCGCATCATCGCGGGACGGGTGAACGCCTCCGCCAGGAAGATCACGTCCGGGTCGGTGCGGTTGATGTCCGCGATCACGTGCTCCCAGAACACCACCGGTTTGGTGTGCGGGTTGTCGACGCGGAAGATACGCACCCCGTGCGCCATCCAGTGCCGCAGCACCCGCGTCGTCTCCGCGACCAGCCCCGGCAGGTCCCGGTCGAAGCTGACCGGGTAGATGTCCTGGTACTTCTTCGGGGGGTTCTCCGCGTACGCGATCGAACCGTCGGGACGGTGGTGGAACCACTCCGGGTGCTTCTCCACCCAGGGGTGGTCCGGCGAGCACTGCAACGCGAAGTCGAGGGCCACTTCGAGCCCCTCCCCCTTGGCCCGCGCCACGAACGCGTCGAAATCGTCGAGCGTGCCGAGATCGGGGTGGACCGCGTCGTGGCCGCCCTCGGCCGAACCGACCGCCCAGGGCACCCCCACATCGTGCGGACCGGGGGTGAGGCTGTTGTCCGGGCCTTTGCGGAAGGTCGTGCCGATGGGGTGGATCGGCGGCAGGTAGACGACGTCGAAGCCCATCGCGGCGATGGCGGGGAGGCGGCGCGCGGCCGTCGCGAACGTGCCGCTGACCGGCGGCGCGCCCTCCGCCACCACGGCGCCCTCCGAGCGCGGGAAGAACTCGTACCACGACCCGAAGAGCGCCCGTTCCCGCTCCACCAGCAGGGGCAGCGGGCCGCTCTCGGTCAGCCGGTCGAGCAGAGGGTGGGCGCGCAGCACCGCGCGGACCTCGGGGTCCAGGGCCGCCGCCAGCCGCCGCGCGTCGTCGAGGGAACCGTCCTCGAGCACCCGGATGGCCTCGAAGAGGGTGCGCCGCGCGGCCTCGTCGGTGACCCGGCCCAGGGCGCGCTCCAGGTGGACGGCGCCCTCTTCCAGGGTGAGGTCGGTGTCCACGCCCGCCGGCACCTTGACGGCGGCGTCGCGCTGCCAGGCGGCCACCACGTCGCACCAGGCCTGTACGCAGTAGCTCCACCGGCCGGGGGACGTCGGTGTCAGCTCGGCGCTCCACCGGTCCTCGCCCGGGACCAGTTCGTGCATCGTGGCGCACTGGACCGTACGGCCGTCCGGGTCACGCAGCACGGCGTGCGGCCGCACGATGCCGGTCCCCTCGACGAAGACCAGGGCCGTGACCGCGAACGCCTCGCCGACCACGGCCTTCGCCGTCCGGCGCCCACCGTGCACCCGCGGACGCACGTCCTCGATCTGCACAGGAACAAGCTGCGCCCTAGCTGTCATCGCTCTCACCTCCAGTGCCGCGCAGTCGGCGCTCGGCCGTGGACGCCGCCTCCCGTCCGCACCGCTCACCCGTCGCGGCGCACAGCACCTCGACGGACCGCGCGAAGCGCGCGCGGATCCGAGCGTCTGCGGGAGAGGCGAGGAATCGGCTCTGCCACCACCGGTAGTGCTTCAGCTTCGCCTCGATCTCCTCGCCGACCTGTGATGCGTCCATGGCATCCGTCGACCTCCTGTAAATCCGCGGACGCACGCGTCGCGGCTCCCCGAACCTGCACGGAGTGGAAGCGGTCCGTCACACACGGCCGCTTCCCACCATGGTGCGGGGTGATCGGCCATCCGTCCTGTTGAGCCGAGCGTCACCACCCGATCACTCTCGTGTTGCACGGATGGAGTACGGGCCGGAAAGTGGTCCTTGACTCTCGAGCGACCCACGCTCACGTTCCGTGCGCACCGGCACTGTCCGGACGCCGGCGACGTGAGTCACGCGGTGAGGAGCAAGAACCATGAACCGGACAGATCCCCGCTACTACCACGTCGAGGTCGAGTCCTCGCTGGAGCGGGTCGGACAGATGCAGCGCATCGTGGCCGCCCATCTTCGGTACTGGGGGCTGCAGAAGCTGGTGACCTCGGCGACCCGCGGGGTCGGGCTGCTGCTGGAGGCGGCGGCGGCCGACGCGGTCGAGCGTGTGGAGATCGAGACCTGGTGGACGGGGCAGCACCTGATCACCGCGGTCTCCCACCACGACGCCTCCGACCGGCACACGGACGCGCACCCCCATCTGCACCAGATCGCGACGCTGAGCGACGGCTGGGGCAGCTGCACCACGAACAATCAGCGCATCGTCTGGTTCTCCCTGCGCAAGACCGACCACGACCGCGAGCCGCTCGACGCCAAGCAGCCGGAGCCGTGGTCCAGCGAGGCGCTCACCGTGCCGCAGACCCCGGTCGCGCACACCAAGCCCGCCCGTACGTCCGAGACGGCCGGAACCGCGTCGTGACGGCACGCCCGGCGAACGCCGCGAACGGGGGCGTCCTGGCCGGACGCCCCTACCCGCTCGGCGCCACCTACGACGGCCACGGCACGAACTTCTCCCTGTTCAGCGCCGTCGCCACCCAGGTGGACCTGGTCCTGGCGGAGCCCGACGGCAGTGAGCGGACCGTGACCCTGCCCGAGGTCGACGGCTTCGTGTGGCACGGCTACCTCCCAGGCGTCGGTCCGCGCCAGCGGTACGGCTACCGCGTCCACGGCCCCTGGGAGCCGTCGTCGGGGCACCGCTGCGACCCCGAGGCGTTCCTGCTGGACCCCTACGCCCTCGCGGTCCACGAACAGTCGCCGGCCGAGGGCGGTCCGGAGCACGGGCTGTACGGGGTCGTCGTCGACCCGGCCTTCGACTGGGGCTCGGACGCGCCGCCGTCGTACTCGTACACCGACTCGGTCATCTACGAGGCACACGTGCGGGGGATCTCGCGCACCCACCCGGATGTACCGCAGGAGCTGCGCGGCACGTACGCCGGACTGGCGAGCCCGCCCGTCATCGAACACCTCACGTCCCTGAACGTGACCGCGGTCGAGCTGATGCCCGTGCACCAGTTCATCCAGGACGGGTTCCTGCGCGACCAGGGCCTCTCCAACTACTGGGGCTACAACACGATCGGCTTCTTCGCGCCCCACCACGCCTACGCCGCGCGGGGCACGCTCGGCGAACAGGTCACCGAGTTCAAGCAGATGGTGAAGGACCTGCACGCGGCGGGGCTCGAAGTCATCCTCGACGTGGTCTACAACCACACGGCCGAGGGGAACGAGAAGGGCCCGACGATCTCTTTCCGCGGGATCGACAACGCGTCGTACTACCGGCTCTCCGACGAGGACTTCAGCCACTACTACGACACCACGGGCACCGGCAACAGCCTGCTGATGCGGCACCCGAACGTCCTTCAGCTGATCATGGACTCGCTGCGGTACTGGGTGACCGAGTGCCATGTCGACGGCTTCCGCTTCGACCTGGCCGCCACCCTGGCCCGCCAGTTCCACGAGGTGGACCGGCTCTCGGCGTTCTTCGACGTGATCCAGCAGGACCCGGTGATCAGCCGCGTCAAGCTGATCGCCGAGCCCTGGGACCTGGGCGACGGCGGCTACCAGGTCGGCAACTTCCCCCCGCTGTGGTCCGAGTGGAACGGCCTGTACCGCGACAGCGTCCGGGACTTCTGGCGCGCGGACGACGGGTCGCTGCCCGAGTTCGCCTCCCGCCTGACCGGCTCCGCCGACCTCTACGAGCACGAACGGCGCAGGCCGCGGGCGAGCGTCAACTTCATCACCGCCCACGACGGGTTCACCCTGCGCGACCTGGTCTCGTACAACGACAAGCACAACGAGGCCAACGGGGAGAACAACGAGGACGGCGAGTCGCACAACCGCTCCTGGAACTGCGGCGCCGAGGGCCCTACCGACGATCCGGCGGTGCGGGCGCTGCGCGGCCGGCAGCAGCGCAACTTCCTGGCGACGCTGATGCTGTCGCAGGGCATCCCGATGCTGAGCCACGGCGACGAACTCGGCCGCACCCAGGGCGGCAACAACAACGTGTACTGCCAGGACAACGAGATCAGCTGGATCGACTGGCGGCTCGACGAGGAGCAGGAGGACCTGCTCCGCTTCACCCGTGAGCTGATCGCCCTGCGCAAGGCCCATCCGGTGCTGCGCCGGCGCCACTTCTTCGACGGCGTGGCGCAAGGCGGGCGGCGGCTGCCCGACCTCGTGTGGCTGCGGCCGGACTCCGCGGAGATGACGCCGAAGGACTGGCGCCGGCCGGACGCCCACACCATCGGCGTCTTCCTGAACGGCGACGGGATCGCGGCGCCCACCCCGCAGGGGCGCACCGTCGTGGACGACTCCTTCCTGGTGCTGTTCAACTGCTTCTGGGAGCCGATGGAGTTCGTCCTGCCGCGCGCGGCCTACGGTGCGCGCTGGACCAAGCTGATCGACACGGCCGAGCCGGACGGCGTCTGCGACGAGGTGGAGCACAAGGCGGAGTCGACCCTGCTCGTGGCGGAGCGCAGCCTTGTCGTCCTGTCCCGCCCGCCGGACGGGACGCAGGTCTGAGCGTCGCAGCGGATGGGCTCGCCCCCTCGGGGGCGAGCCCTTTCCGCGCAGCGACGCATTGACGGAACGGCACCTGAAGCAGAAAGATCGACAGGCACGAATATGACAACGTTGTCGGACGAGAGAGGATCTCGATGAGAGCGTGGAAACGCCTGTCCACCGCCTTGTTGATCATCACCACGGTGGCCTCGGCCTCCGTCACCGCGGGTACCGCGAGCGCCCGGGAGCGCGGAGCGCGGTTCGCCGCCGATCCCACCCGGTTGGTCGACACGTCGATAGGCAACAACGGTGACGGCACCACCTTCCCGGGTGCCACCACCCCGTTCGGCATGGTGCAGCTGAGTCCGGACACCCAGCTGAACAAGTACGCCTCGTACGACTACGCGCAGGACACCATCCTCGGGTTCAGCCATACCCACCTGTCCGGCGTCGGCTGTCAGACCATGGGCAACATCCGCTTCATGCCGACCACGGGCGCGGTCACCTCGTCCGACCCGGCGCGCTACGGCGCGAAGTTCAGCCACGACCACGAGACCCGGTCGCCGGGTTACTACGGCGTGACGTTCGACAACGGCATCCACGCCGAACTGAGCGCCACGCAGCGCACCGGCCAGCACCGTTACACCTACCCCGGCGGCTCGGGCGCGCAGAACGTGCTCATCGAGGCCGGTGAGAGCAACGGCAGCACCTACGCCGGTGACATCGAGGTGGTCGGCGACGACACCGTCGAGGGCTGGGTGCAGGGCGGCAACTTCTGCGGCGAGACCGGCAAGGAGCGCTACCGGGTCTACTTCAGCGCCAAGTTCGACCGGAAGTTCGCCACGTTCGGCACGTGGACCGACGACACCCTCACCCCGGGCCGCCGTGACGCGACGCGCGGCAGCAAGCGCGCGGGCGCCTGGCTCTCGTTCGACCCGGCCAAGGGTGACCGGGTCGGCTCCTCGGTGGGGCTCTCCTACACCTCGGTCGACGGCGCCCGCCTCAACCGCGGGGCCGAGCAGCCGAAGTCGTTCGACCGGGCCCGCGCGAGCGCGCACGACACCTGGCGGGACGGGCTGAACCGGATGCGGGTGGCCGGCGGCAGCACCGCCGACCAGCGCACGTACTACAGCGCGCTGTACCACTCGCTGCTTCACCCGTCGGTCGGCTCGGACGTCGACAACCGCTACCGCGGCTTCGACGACAAGGTGCACCGGGCGGACGCGCCGTACTACCAGATGTTCTCGCTCTGGGACACCTACCGCTCGCAGAACCAGCTGGTGGCCCTCCTCGAACCGGACAAGGCCGCCGACATGGCCAAGTCCGTGCTGCGCGTCTACCAGGACGGCGGCTGGCTGCCGCGCTGGGGCCTGGGCGGCGGCGAGACCAATGTGATGAGCGGCGACCCCGTCACCCCGTGGGTCGTCGATCTCTACAACCGCGGCCTGCTCGACCGGCGCACCTCGCGGCAGCTCTTCGACGCCCTGTGGAAGAACGCCAACGACGTCCCCGCCGACCAGTCGGTCTTCCGCGGCCGCGACGGCAACCCGACCTACGTCAAGAACGGTTTCGTCGGCTACCAGAACCTGCCCGGGTACCTGTACGGCGACAGCCGCCAGGCCGGCTCGGCCACCTTGGAGTACGCGCTCGCCGACTGCTCGCTGTCGACGATGGCCGCCGGTCTCGGCTACCGGGACAAAGCCGCCACGCTCGCCGGGCGCTGCGACAACTTCGCCAAGCTGTGGGACACCGGCGTCACGTCGAAGGGCTTCACCGGCTTCCCGGTCACGAGGAACGCGGACGGCAGCGTCGCGGGCGACCCCGATCCCACGCAGTCCGGCGCCTTCCACGAGGGCACCGCCTGGCAGTACCAGTGGCTCGCCCAGCAGGACCCGCAGGCCCTCTTCGGCCTGATGGGCGGTCAGAAGTCCGCGGAGCAGCGGCTCGACACGTTCTTCGACCTGCCGACCGTGCTGAGCGACCCGGCGAAGGCCGCGTCCGAGTCGTGGGTGACGGGCGCCTACGACTACCACAACAACTTCGCGTTCAACCCGAACAACGAGCCCGACTTCCACGCGCCGTGGATGTACGCGTGGACGGGCGCGCCGTGGAAGACCTCGGCGGTGCTGCGGGCGCTGCGGACGCTCTTCACGGACAACGCCTACGGCATGCCCGGCAACGACGACCTCGGCGCCACCTCGTCGATGCTCGTCTTCGCCATGGCCGGTGTCTTCGAGGCACAGCCCGGCTCGGCGAAGTACCTCGTCTCCGCGCCGATGTTCGAGAAGGTCGAGATCCGGCCCGCCCACGGACGCCGGGTCGCGATCGAGGCGCCGGGCGCGGACGCGTCCAAGCTCCAGTACGTGTCCTCCGTGCGCACGGGTGCGGGCACGCTGCGCCAGAGCTGGCTCTCCCATCAGGATCTGCTGCGCGCCGGCACCCTGAAGGTCACGCTCTCGGCCCGCCCGACGAGCTGGGGCGCCGGCGTGGCTCCGCCCGCCGTGGCCGGCCACTGAGACGGCGGGGCGCCGGACCGGCGCCCCGTGTCCCCTCCGTGGGGGTCCTCGCCGGCCGCGATAGCATCGCGGCCGGGGAGGACCCCCGCTTCCCCACTCAGGGCCGCACGGAGGACGACGATGAGCGACGCCGCGGACCGCGGGGCGGCCCCGCGCCGCCGTGACGCCCGGCGCAACCGGGAGCTGCTGACCGAGGCCGCCCGCGAGGTCTTCCGCGAGCAGGGGCTCGACGCACCGCTCGACGTCATCGCCCGGCGGGCGGGGGTGGGCAACGCGACGCTCTACCGTCACTTCCCGACCCGCACCGCGCTGGTCGGCGCGGTCTTCGACGCGCCGCTGGCCGGCACGATGGCCGCCGGCGAGCAGGCCCGGCGGGCCCCGGACGCCTGGGCGGGACTCACCGGCTACCTCGCCGCCGTCTTCACCGTGCTCGCCACCGACCGCGGCACCAACGACCTCATGACGACCCCGCTGCGGGGCGTCGAGGCCCTCGAAGCCGTGCACGCGCACAACCGGCACACGATCGAACTGCTCCTGGACCGCGGCCGGCAGGAGGGCACCGTGCGCGCGGACCTCACGCCCGAGGACGTCCTCTTCGCGCTGGCCGCACTCGGCCGCGCCGTCCCGGCCCTGACCGCGGCGACCACCGCCGACGCCTGGCGCCGCCCCCTCGCCCTGCTCCTGGCCGGCCTGCGCGCCTCACCCGCCGCCGCCGCCCTGCCCGACCCCGCGCTCAGCGCCGCACAACTCGCGGACGTGCTGGGCGAGTTGGGCCCACACCGCAGCACCGCGACCCCACAGACATAAGCGGTTCCCGGCCACGGGCGACCTTCCTGCACATTGGCATGTCCAGGGCATTGACGCGCCTTCGCGCAGTGCGTACAAACGGCTCTTACAACGATGTAAGAACCGGCACACCGACACGGATCCACCCGGCCGCGCCCCGCGACACGAGGAGCTCCGATGCGCCATCACCCCTTCCCCGCCCGCCCCGGACCGGCGCGCCACGCGCTCGGCATCCTCTTGAGCGTCCTCGCGCTGCTCCTGGGCGGCGCCACCGCCCTGGCCCCCGCCGCGCAGGCGGCGCCCACCGCCTGGACCCCCAAGCCGGCGCCCATGACCACGCCCTGGACCGGTCAGGTCTCCCGGGACAACCCGCTGCCGGAGTACCCCAGACCGCAGTTGACCCGGCCGGACTGGAGCAACCTCAACGGCATCTGGGACTTCGCCGTCACCTCCGCGAGCGCCGGCCAGCCGGCCTCCTTCACCGAGCAGATCCGGGTCCCCTTCGTCGCGGAATCCGCGCTCTCCGGCATCCAGCGCAAGATCACCCAGAACGACAAGCTCTGGTACAAGCGCACCTTCACCGTGCCGTCCAACTGGAACGGCCGCCGCGTCCAGCTCAACTTCGGCGCCAGTGACTGGCGTACGACGGTGTGGGTGAACGGGCAGCAGGCCGGCGCCGTGCACAGCGGCGGCTACGACGCCTTCGGCTACGACATCACACCGCTGCTCAACGGCGGAACCAATACCGTCGTGGTCTCGGTGTTCGACCCGACCCAGACCGGCGGACAGGCCCTCGGCAAGCAGCGCATCAACGACGTGACACCGCACCCGGGCGGCGGCATCTTCTACACCGCCGCCTCCGGCATCTGGCAGACCGTGTGGCTGGAGCCGACGGCGCCGGCCCACATCACCCGCCTCGACACGGTGGCGAACCTCACCGACTCGACGCTGCGCGTCACCGTCCGGGGCGAGGGGGTCAGCGGGCAGAGCGCGCGCGTCACCGTCAGCTCGGGCGGCACCACGGTGGGCACGGTGACCGGCGCGGTCGGCACCCAGCTGACGGTCCGCGTCGCGAACCCGCACCTGTGGTCACCGGACGACCCGTTCCTGTACGACGTGCGGGCCGACCTCGTCTCCGGCTCCACGGTCTCGGACTCGGTCGGCAGCTACGCGGGCATGCGCTCGATCTCCCGCGGCACGGTCGACGGCAAGCAACGGCTGCTGCTCAACGGGAAGTTCGTCTTCCAGTCCGGCACCCTCGACCAGGGGTACTGGCCCGACGGCATCTACACCGCGCCCACCGACGACGCCCTCAAGTACGACCTCCAGAAGCACAAGGACCTCGGTTTCAACATGGTCCGCAAACACATCAAGGTGGAGCCGCAGCGCTGGTTCTACTGGGCCGACCGGCTCGGGCTGCTGGTGTGGCAGGACATGCCCGCGATGGACACCCGTACGCCGGACGCGGCGGCCCGCACCCAGTGGGAGGCCGAGTTCGACCAGATCGTCGACGAGCACCGCAGCTCGCCCGCGCTGGTGATGTGGGTCGACGAGAACGAGGGCTGGGGCCAGTACGACCAGGCCCGCATCGCCGACAAGGTGAAGGCGGCGGACCCCTCGCGCCTGGTCGACAACATGAGCGGCGTCAACTGCTGCGGCGCGGTCGACGGCGGCAACGGCGACGTCGTCGACCACCACAACTACGTGGGCCCCGGCGTGACGTCGCCGTCCTCGGCGCGGGCCGCCGTCCTCGGGGAGTTCGGCGGCCTCGGACTGCGCGTGGCGGGCCACGAGTGGTCACCCGGCAACGGCTTCTCCTACGAGGACCAGGCCGACACCGCCCATCTGAACAACCGCTTCGTCGGCCTGATCGACGCGCTGCGCCTGCAACAGATGCCGGCCGGTCTCTCCGCGTCCGTCTACACCGAGATCACCGACGTGGAGAACGAGGTCAACGGCCTGCTGACGTACGACCGGCAGGTGACCAAGGTCGATCAACCGCGGATCAAGGCGGCCAACCAGGCGCTGATCAACGCCTCCAGGAGTCCGGCGGCGCCGGTGACCCTGCCCACCGGCTACCGGTCGCTGCGGGTCACCACGCCCGGCTACACCGACCGCTACCTGCGCCACCAGGACGCCCTCGCGTTCACCGAGGTCGTCAACAGCGGCAGCAGCGCTCTGCTGAAGTCCGACGCCACCTGGCGCGTCGTGCCCGGTCTCGCGGACAGCGCCTGCTACTCCTTCGAGTCGCGCAACTACCCGGGCGAGTATCTGCGCCACCGCGACTTCCGCGTCCACCGGGAGGCCGGTGACGGCTCGGCGCTGTTCCGCGCGGACGCCACGTTCTGCGCGGTCCAGGGGCAGGGCGGGGTCCGGCTGACGGCCCAGAACTTCCCCGGCCAGTACCTGCGGCACTACAACTCCGCGGTGTACCTCGCCGTCCCCGGCGGCTCCCGCGCCGCGGACGACCCGAACCTGTTCACCGAGGACACCACGTGGGCCGTGGAGGCGCCCTGGGCCCCCTGACCCCGCGCCCGGACGAGACGGGCCGCGCGCACGCCCGCGGGGGCGGTGCGCGCGGCTCCGGCCTATCCGCGCGGGGCCGACGGGGCCGCGAGGCCGTCGCGGAGCAGGCGGCTGTCGATCTCGTCGAGGGCCAGGCGCAGCGCCCCGAGGGCCACGCTCTCGTCGCCCAGGGTCGAGGTGCGCAGCTCGGGCAGGCGCAGGCAGTGCTTGGTCAGTTCGCGGCGCAGCGGGTCGAGGACCACGTCGGCGGAGCGGGAGAAGCCGCCGCCGTAGACGACGACCTGCGGGTCGAGGGCGAGCACCAGGGCGGCGACGCCGACGGCGAGGTCCCGGGTGTAGCGCCGGACGGCGGTCTTCGCGTCCTTGTTCCCTTCCCGCGCCGCCTGGAAGACCCACGCGGCCGCCTCGCCGGCCGTCGCCGGGACGCCGGGGCAGTTCTCCAGGTGGTCGGGGGCGGTGAGCCACCGTACGGCCTTGAGGGCGCCGATCTCGCCGGCCGCTCCGCCGTGGCCGCGGCGCAGGGTGCCGTCGAGGATCAGGCCCGCGCCGGTGCGCAGGCCCGCGAGGAGGAAGACGATGTCGTCGGCGTCCTGGGCGACGCCCTTCCAGCGCTCGGCGACGGCGGCGAGTTTGCAGTCGTTCTCGACCTGGACCGGGCAGGTGAAGCGGGCCGCCAGGTGAGCGGCCGGGTCGGTGGTGTGCCAGCCGGGCAGCGGGGTGAACAGGGTGGTGCGGCCGGTGGCGTCGACCGGTCCGGTCACGCCGACGGTGACGGCCCAGATGTCGGACGGGGTCATGGCCGCGCCGCGCAGCACCTCGTCGATGACCGAATCGACCGCCGCGAGCCGGGCCTGCGGCGCCGCCTGTGGATCGACCGGGCGGCGCGCGGCTCCGACGATCTCGCCCTCCAGATCGCTCACCATGACGAGGATCTTGTGGACGCCGATGTCGATGCCGAGCGCGTGCCCGGCGCCGGCCCGGAACCGGAAGCGGCGCGCGGGACGCCCGACGACACTGCTGGCCCCCGGCTCCTCGACCTCCGCCCAGCCGTCGGTGACGAGCCCCTGGACCAGCACGTCCACGGCGGGCCGCGACAGTCCGGCGCGGCCCGCGAGTTCGGTGACGGTGGCGGGTGGATTGCCGCGCAGCGCCCACACGATCGACAGCTGGTTCATCTCGCGCATCCGGGACATGTCTGTTCCGGTGGTCGCCATGCTGGTGCTCCCTGGAGGGGTTGCGGTGCCCGCTACGGAATAATGCTGAAGACTTTACTAATTCGCGGCGGCGGCCGTGCGAAGACCCGGGGCATCAGGGCGCGACGAGGAGCCGGTCAGGCGATCGGGTAGCGCTGTTCCGTGCCGGGTGTGACGGCCGCGGTGAAGTCGACCTCCCGTCCGTCGAGCGCGAAACGGTACCGGCCGAGCCTACGGATCTCGGGGCGGCGGCCCAAGTACGCGGTCATGGCCTCCAGTTCGTCCGGGTGCAGCCAGCCGGGCGGGTCGGAGACCGCGCGGAAGCCGCAGATGTCGGCGAGGTCGCGCAGCAGGGTCTGCTGCTGGTCGGTCAGCAGGTTCAGCCGGCTGCGGAAGTAGACGACGTCCGGGTCGACCTCCAGCAGCGGCGCCTGCCAGAGCCGGTGCAGGGCGTTGACGACGGCGTTGCGGGCGAGGGCGTCGGAGGGGTCCTGCGTCGCGTAGTGCTCCCACAACGGCGCCACGTCGGGGCCGCTGCGGATGCCGTCGATCAGCCCCAGGGACGGCAACAGGGGGGCGCCGCTGCCGAGCAGGTAGGCATCCTCGCCTGCCTCCTCACGGATGATCCCGAGGCCGAGCCGGTACGCCTCCTCGCGGCCGAGGTCCGTGGACCGGGCACCCGGTACCGCGCCGCCGTTGACGAAGTCGAGCTTGAGGTAGCTGAAGCCCCATTCGCGGCTGACCCGGTGGATCATCTCGCGCAGGTGGTCCTGGGCGGCCGGCCGGGTGAGGTCGAGGGCCCAGTAGCCGGTGCCCCAGTTGTGCCCGGCGACCACGGGCTCGCCGCGCTCGTCGCGCAGCAGCAGCTCGGGCCGGTCGCGGGCGGTGCGGGAGTCGGGGCGCAGGATGAACGGCGCGATCCACAGGCCGGGCCGCAGCCCCGCGTCCGTGATCCGGTCGGCCAGCGCCCGCATGCCGGACGGGAACTTGGCGTTGGGGTGCCAGTCCCCCACCGTCCGCTCCCAGCCGTCGTCGATCTGGACGACGTCGAAGGGCAGTCCGCGCAGGGCGGTGATGTCCTTGGTGAGCTGCTCCTCGGTGATGTTCTCGTAATACGCGTACCAGCTGCACCACACGTTGCCCGCGCGCTTGTCGCTGTGGCCGAGGCGGGCGGCGAGGTGCCGGGCGTAGGCGGCGAAGACCTCCTCCTCGTCGCCGTACGCCAGGAACCAGGGGGTGTCGCCGCGCTCGCACCAGCCGGCGAGGGTGTCGCGGTCCGCGGTGAGGCGCGGGATGTCGAGGCCGAGCGCGCCGAGCAGCAGCACCTGTCCGTCGGCCCCCTGGAGGGCGGCGACGGCGGACGAGTGGTGGCGGGCGGGGTCGTCCCAGCCGGAGTCGTCGGCGGTGAGGCGGCGTTCGGCGCTCTCGATGCGCAGCGGCGCGGCCGAGAGCCGGCGCCAGCCGCACGGACTCCACGAGTTGTGTCCGTGCCGGTAGAACAGCGCGTCGCCGAGGCCGTGCAGCAGGGCCACCCGGCCGGGCGGCAGCAGCAGACCTCCGTCGACGGGCCGGGGCGGGGCGTCGCCGGTCAGCTCGACGGCGAACGCGCGCCCTGCGAGGGTGACGACCTGGGCCATGGAACTCCTTGTGTCGGGGGGTGGGAGGTACGGGTCTGCGGGTCCCGGGCGCCCGGGACCCGCGCCTACTTGAAGAGGCCGTTCACCTTGTCGTTGGCCGACTTCAGCGCGGACTGCGGCGTGGCCCGGCCGAGGATCGCGGACTGGATGGCGTCCTGGACGATCGGGCCGATCTCGGTGCCGTGTTCGGTGACGGGCAGCTGGAACGTGCTGCCCTTGTCCGCCACCACATCCGTGAAGACGTGGACGTCGCGTCCCTGCGCCTTGTGCGCCGCGAGCGTCTTGGCGGTGGCGGACTTCAGGGCCGGGAAGACGACGGCGCGCTTGGCGACCAGGTTCTGGCAGTCGGCGGAGGCGAGGTACTTGACCCACTTCCACGCCTGGTCCTTGTGGGCGCTGCCGGCCCAGATGGCGTCGGAGAGCCCGTTGACGGCGCTCTTGCGGCCGGCCGGGCCGGTCGGCAGGGGCGCGAAGGCGAACTTCTGCTTCAGCTTGGGGTCGGTGAAGGTGGGGATCGTCCAGGAGCCCGTGACCATGAGGGCGCCCTTGCCCGCGGTGAGCAGTTCGGAGTTGGCGACGCTGGACTGCTTGTCGAAGCGGGGCGCGTAGCCCTGGTCGATGAGGTGCCTGAACCAGGCGAGGGTCTCGGCGAGCTTCGGGTCGTCGTAGCGGTACTTCGTGCCCCACAGGTTCTTGTCGAGGTAGGTGAACCCGTTGGCGGCGGCGAGGTCGCCCCAGCCGTTCTGGCCCTGGGAGCCGTCGGCCCACTCGGGCAGGAAGCCGTAGGTCCGCACGTGGTCCTTGTCGAAGGCCGGGTCGAGGCCGTTACGGCCCTGGGTGTCGACGGTGGCCTTGGCGATCGCCTGCTCCAGTGTGCCGCCGTCGTCGGGGTTCCAGGTGAGGCCGGCCAGCTCGGCGGCGTCCAGGCCCTGCTTCTTCAGCATGGCGGTGTTGTAGACGAGGGCCATGGTGTCCCAGTCCTTGGGCAGGCCGTAGCGCTTGCCGTCCTTGACCCAGGTCTCGGCGAGACCGGGCTGGTAGGCGGTGAGGTCGAGCTTGTCCTTCTCGACGTAGGGCGCAAGGTCCAGAAGCTGGTTGCTGGTCGCGAACTGCGGATAGTAGGAGGCCTGGTCCGTCCAGACGTCGGGGGCCTCGCCGGAGGTCAGCTGGGTGGTGAGGTTCTGCCAGTACTGGTTCCAGGCGGTCTGGGTGATCTTGATCGTGATGTCGGGGTTGGCGCGGTGGAACGCGGTCGCGCAGTCCTGGTAGGCGGGCAGCTGCTTGTCGTCCCAGAGCCAGTAGTCGATCGTGGTCCGGCCGCCGGCCGTGTCGCTGCCGGAGCCGCCGCAGGAGACGACGGTGGACAGGGCGGCCAGGCACAGCAGGGCGGCGCCGGTGCGCAGGTGCGTGGATCTCATCGTGAAGTGCCTCTCGGGCTCGTGGAAGGCGTGAAGGGGCGTGAAGGGGGTGAGTTCGCGGCTACTTGATGCCGGTGAAGTTCAGGGACTCGACCAGTCGGCGGCCGAGCACGATCAGCAGCACGAGGACGGGCAGGACCGACAGGGCGGAGCCCGCCATCAGGCCGGTCCAGTCGGGCTGGGTGTTGGGTGACTGCTGCTGGAAGATGCCGAGCGCCACGGTCAGGACGCGGGTCTGCTCGTCGCGGCCGGTCAGCAGCGGCCACAGGTAGTCCTTCCAGGCCCACACGGTGGTGGTGAGCCCGATGGTGATGAGCGGGCCCCGGCTCATCGGCAGCACGATCTTCCAGAAGACGCCCCAGGCGCCGACGCCGTCGAGCACGGCCGCCTCCTCCACGTCCCGCGGGATCGACAGGAAGAACTGGCGCAGGAAGAAGACCGCGAACGGTGTCATCAGGACGCTGGGCGCGACCATGCCGGCGAAGGTGTTCAGCCAGTCGAGGTTCTTCACCAGGACGAAGTTGGGCAGCACGGTGAAGATCGGCGGCACCATGAGCGCCGCGATCAGCACCCCGAAGACCGCGTCCCGGCCGGGGAAGCGCAGCCGGGCGAAGGCGTAGCCGGCCATGGCGCAGAAGAGGGTCTGCAGGACGGCGATCAGACCGCTGTAGACCACGGAGTTGAGCAGGTAACGCAGGAAGTCGACGTGCGCGCCCGAGCCGCCGGCGGCGCGCGCCTGCGCCTCGCTGGTCAGTCCGAGCACCCGCAGGAAATTGACCATGGTCGGGTGGTGCGGGACGAGCCCGGTGGCGTCGGAGTAGATGTCGGCCGCGGGGGTCAGGGCGGTGCGGACCATCCAGTAGAACGGGAAGACGGTCACGAGCAGGGCGAGGGCGAGCGCCGCCCACGCGGCGATCCGGCCCGGTGACAGCGTGGTGCGTGTGCGGTTCGTCCGTATGCGGGTCACGGTCCGTCTCCTCAGGCCAGGTCCGAGCGGGAAGCACGCAGCAGCCGCATCTGCACGGCGGTCAGTACGCCGAGGACGACCGCGAGGACGACCGCGACGGCGGCGGCGTAGCCCATGTGGAAGTTGGTGAAGGCCTGTTCGTAGATGTAGAAGTAAATGACCCGGGTCGCGCTGACGGGTCCGCCCTTGGTGGTCACCGCGATCGTGTCGAAGATCTGGAACGAGCCGATCAGCGACACCACCAGGACCAGGGCGAGGACCGGCCGCAGCAGCGGCAGCGTGATCCTGGCGAACATCCGCCACTCGCCCGCGCCGTCCAAGGAGGCGCTCTCGTAGAGGTGTTGGGGGACCTGGAGCATGCCGGCGTACAGCAGCAGGGCCGTGTAGCCGGTGTAGGCCCAGGTGTTGACGGCGGCGACGGTCGGCATCGCGAGGTCGGGTGAGGTGAAGAAGCCGGTGGTGCCGAAGCCGAGGGCGCCCAGGATGTGGTTGACGAAGCCGAGGTTGGCGTCCAGCAGCCACATCCACAGCAGCCCGACGGTGACGTTCGGCACCAGCCAGGGCACCAGCAGCATCGCCCGCAGCGCCACCGACCGGGTCAGGCGGTGCATGAGGGTGGCGAGGAAGAGGCCCAGGACGGTCTGTGTGCCGATGTTGAGCACGACGTAGTAACCGGTGACCTTCAGCGCGTTCCAGAACTGGTCGTCGCCGATGAGCTGGTGGTAGTTGTCCGCGCCGGTGAAGGTGGGCGGGGAGAGCAGGTTGTAGTCGGTGAGCGAGTAGTAGACGCCGCGGACGGTCGGATACGCGTAGAAGAGCGCGAAGCCCAGCAGGGCGGGGGCCAGGAAGAGCCAGGCCGCCTTGCGGTCGTCGCGCGGCCGGCGCGGCCTCGCCGGGCCGGCGGAGCCGCCGGGGGCGGGGCCCGCCAGCTCGGGTGGTGGCGCAACTGCCGTGTCCGCGCCCATGGTTCGCCTCCGAACGGATTGTCGCCGCACCTCTTGTCAGTGGGGCGCCGTGGACACATATTGATGAGCAGCAGCGAAACTTTGTCAATGCTGGCGCATAAAAAGGGTGGTCCCCCACCCGGACCGCCGCACCGCTGCCGCTCACCTCGCCCACTCAACTCCCCGCCTATGCACGGAGGTTGACACCATGCGCACCTTCGCCCGTCGCCGCGGCAGAAAACTGCTCGCCGCGCTCGGTTCCACCGCCGCCGCGCTCGCCCTGGCCGCACTCCCGGTCACCGCCGAGGCCGCTCCCCCCGCGTCCCCGTCCGCTCCGGCGGCCATCGCCGCGGCGCAGGGCGCGCCCGCGCGGCCGTCCCCCGGCCCCGCCGCCGACCCCTCGCTCCCGGCGCACGCGCTCGCCCGCGCCGACGCGCCGCTCGACAACCCGCTGAAGGGCTTCGCCCGCTTCTACCAGCCCGGCGCCGACCAGAACACGGGCTACCCGCACGCGCTGACCTGGAGCTACTTCGGCCTGTCCGAGGTGATGGACTCCGCGTCGGACTGCGGCCACTACAACTGGTCCGTGCTGGACAAGGCGCTGGCCGAGACGGCCTCCTACGGCAACCAGGCCGCCATCCGGTTCTACATCGAGTACCCGGGCGGCAGCGGCAGCCATCCCGCCAATGCGATCCCGCCGTGCTTCGCCGGGCACGTCGACAACCGCACCAACAGCTACTGGAACACCACCAGCCCCGACTACGACAGCCCGTACCTGCTCGACGCGCTCAAGAACTTCATCGCCGCGTACGGCGCGCGCTACGACGGCGACCCGCGCATCGGCTTCATCCACATGGGCCTGGTCGGGCTCTGGGGCGAGTGGCACACCTGGCCCTACGACACGGACACCTCGGGTGACACCTACCCGAACTACATGCCCACCGACGCCCACGGGGCCGCCCTCGTCCAGGCCTACAACAACGCCTTCACCCGTACGAAGATCGAGGTCAGATACCCGGAGTCGGCCGGCGGGGCCGCCGACACCCTGCCGCGGGTCGGCTACCACGACGACTCCTTCTGCTACCGCGAGGGCAGCCCCCTGGCCGGGGTCACCCTGCCGACGTCAATGGGCGGAGCCCCGTACGCGCAGTTGCAGAAAGCCCTCGACCACGGGGTGGAGAACCGCTGGACCACGGCCTCCATGGGCGGCGAGGTCCGGCCCGAGATCCAGTCCACCGCCTTCGCGAGCTGGCCCGGCGGAAGTGGCGCCGTCGACGACATGAAGGCGTGCCTGGAGCTGGAGCACACCACCTGGAAGATCAACGAGGGCAGCGCCAACTACTCCCCCACCGACCCCAAGGTGGCTGCCGCGGTCCGGCTGATGGGCTACGACCTCACCGTCGACCACGCCTACTTCCACGACTCCGCGCAGGGCACCACGAAGGTCGGGTTGCGGATCACCAACAGCGGTGTCGCGCCGTTCTACTACCCCTGGACCGTCAGCCTCGGTCTGAAGGACCCCGCCGGGAACGTCGTCAAGACCTGGGCGACCCCCTGGGACCTGCGCAAGGTCATGCCGGGCAAGATACGTGCCTTCCCGGACTGGGGCGTCGGCTCCGACCCGGCCTACCTCGACTACGGGTACGCCCAGTACTTCGACACCAGCGTCGACCTGTCCGGCGTCACCTCCGGCTCGTACCAGCTCGTCATGAAGGCCAAGAACCCCTTGGAGGACGTCAGTTCCGCGGCGAAGAAGCTGCGGTTCGCCAACGCCGGCCAGCACGCGGACGGCTGGCTCGACCTGGGCGCCCTGACCGTCGGCTCGGGCGGCGCGACCGGTCCGGTGTCCTACGAGGCCGAGGCCGCGGGGAACACCCGCACCGGCACCGCCGTGGTCGCGGAGTGCGCGGGCTGCTCGGGCGGCCACAAGGTCGGCTACCTCGGTAACGGCGCGACGCTCACCTTCCCGGGCCTGGACGGCGGCAGCGGCGGCACCAGGACCCTGACCCTCCACTACGCGACCGCGGCGGCCCGCTCGGCGACCGTCCGGGTCAACGGCGGCAGCGTCCGCACCGTCGACTTCGCGCCCACCGCCGACTGGACGACACCCGGCACGATCACCCTGAGCGTCGACCTGAAAGCGGGGAGCGGCAACAGTGTCACGCTTGCCAACGCCACCGGGTGGGCACCCGACATCGACCGGATCACCCTGACGTGAGCCGCGGCGGGCCAGGGCCGGACCGCTCCCGGTCCCGGCCCGCCGCACTCCCGGTCCGGTGCCTCCGCTGGCGGAGCGGAGCGTGCCGCCACAGGGTGGAGTCAGCAGCACCGAACGAGGGAGTGGTCTTGGACACGGCCGACGACGCAGCGCTCTGCCTGGTGACCGGGGCGAGCGGGTACATCGGCGGCCGCCTGGTCCCCGAACTCCTCGACGCCGGCCACCGGGTGCGCTGTCTCGCCCGCACCCCGGCCAAGCTCCGCGACCACCCGTGGGCGAAGGACACCGAGATCGTGCGCGGCGACGTCATGGACGCCGCATCGGTCGCCGCCGCCATGGCGGGCGTGGACGTCGCCTACTACCTGGTGCACTCCCTGGGCACCGGCACCGACTTCGAGCGGACCGACCGCGAGGCCGCGCGGATCTTCGGCGAACAGGCCCGCCTGGCCGGGGTGCGGCGCATCGTCTACCTCGGCGGACTCACCCCGCGGGGCGTGCCGGAGCACGCGCTCTCCCCGCACCTGCGCTCCCGCGCCGAGGTCGGCCGCATCCTGCTCGGGTCGGGCGTGCCGGCGACGGTGCTGCGGGCCGCCGTCATCATCGGTTCGGGTTCGGCCTCCTTCGAGATGCTGCGCTACCTGACCGAACGGCTGCCGGTGATGGTCACCCCGAGCTGGGTGCGCACCCGGATCCAGCCGATCGCGGTCCGCGACGTCCTGCGCACGCTGGTCGGCAGCGCCACGATGCCCCCGGACGTCTCCCGCACCTTCGACATCGGCGGCCCCGACGTCCTCACCTACCGGGACATGATGGTCCGGTACGCGGCCGCCGCCCGGCTCCCCCGGCGCCTGCTCCTCCCGGTCCCCATGCTCAGCCCCGGCCTGTCCAGTCACTGGGTCAATCTGGTGACGCCGGTGCCCGCCTCCATCGCCAGGCCGCTGTGCGAGTCGCTGCGGCACGAGGTCGTCTGCCACGAGCACGACATCGCCGCCTACGTGCCGGACCCGCCGGGCGCGCCGATCGGCTTCGACGAGGCGGTGACGCTCGCCCTGCGCCGCGTCCAGCAGGCCGAGGTCGCCACCCGCTGGTCGTCGGCGGCGGTGCCGGGCGCGCCCAGCGACCCGCTGCCCACCGACCCGGACTGGGCGGGCGGCAGCCTGTACACCGACGAGCGGGAGCAACTGGTGGACGCGCCGCCCGGACGGCTCTGGGACGTGGTGGAGGGAATCGGCGGCGAGCACGGCTGGTACTCGCTCCCGCTGGCCTGGGCCGTGCGCGGCTGGCTCGACCGGCTGGTGGGCGGGGTGGGGCTGCGGCGCGGCCGGCGGGACGCGGCCCGGCTGCGGGTCGGCGACTCGCTGGACTTCTGGCGCGTGGAGGAGATCGAGCCGGGCCGGCTGCTGCGGCTGCGCGCCGAGATGCGGCTGCCGGGCCTCGCCTGGCTCGAACTGACCGTCGACGAGGTGCCGGGCGGCCGCTCGCGCTACCGTCAGCGGGCCCTGTTCCACCCCCACGGCCTGGCGGGCCAGGCCTACTGGTGGAGCGTGGCGCCGTTCCACGCCGTGGTCTTCGGCGGCATGGCCCGCAACATCGCCGCGACCGCGGAGCACGGCGGTGCGCGGAGCTGACACCCCGGCGCAGCACGGCCCCGGTGGCGTCGACCGACTCCCGGGGCCGCTCTCCGTGGGGCCGGAAAAAATTTCCGTGCTCCCACCCATCCGCCCGCGCCGCGGCTCCGTATTACCCCTGCACCCGTGATTCCGCGTGTGCGCACGACGCTCGGAGGTCGCGAAGGTGAAGGAAGCCGTCCGGATCGGTCCCGCCCCAGGAGCCGGGCCCAGCCTGGAGGAGCTCATGGCCGATGTGGCGAAGGGGGACAAGGACGCCTTCGCCTCGGTGTACGACGCCGTGGCCGGCGCGGTCCTCGGTGTCGTGCGCGCCGTCCTGCGGGACCGCGCGCAGTCCGAAGAGGTCGCCCAGGAGGTGCTGGTCGAGGTGTGGGGCAGTGCGGCCCGCTACCGCGCCGACCGGGGCACGGCGCGCAACTGGGTGCTGACGCTCGCCCACCGGCGCGCCATCGACCGGGTCCGTTCGGTCGAGGCCGCCGCCGCGCGGGACCACCGGGCGGCTCTGCTGGCCCGGACGCCGGAGTTCGACGAGGTGACCGAGGCGGTGGAGCGGCGGCTCGAACACGAGCAGCTGCGGCGCTGTCTGCGCACGCTCACGGAACTGCAGAAGCAGTCCGTCTCGCTGGCCTACTACCGCGGCCTCACCTACAGCCAGGTCGCCGAACTGCTCGCGGTGCCGCTCGGGACCGTCAAGACGCGCCTGCGCGACGGTCTGATCCGGCTGCGGGACTGCCTGGGGGTGAACGCGTGAGCGCCGAACTGCACACGCTGACCGGGGCGTACGCCCTGCACGCGCTCGACCCGTCCGAGGAGGCCGCGTTCGAGCGGCACCTCGACGCCTGCCCGGCCTGTGCCCAGGAGGTGCGGGAGCTGTCCGCCACGGCGGCGCGGCTCGGGCTCGCCGTGAGCGTGCCGCCGCCCGACGGCTTCAAGGAGGCGGTCCTGCGCCGCGTCGACGGCGTCCGCCAGGAGCCGCCGCGCACCTCCGCCGCGCCGGCCGCCGGCGTCGCCCGGGCCGGCCGCACGGTCTCGCGCTGGGCGCTCGCCGCCTGCCTCGCGGCGGTGGCCGCGCTCGGCGGGACCACGCTCTGGCAGCACATGGAGGCACAGGACGCGCGGCAGGAGGCCCGGCAGGCGCGGCAGGTCACGGACCAGGTGGCCGACGTCCTCGCGGCGCCCGACGCGCGGACGCGCGGCGCGCGGCTGCCGGACGGGGCGAGCGGCACGGTCACCGTCTCCGCGGAGCGCGACAAGGCCGTGTTCGTGGCCGCGTCGCTGGCCCGGCCACCGTCCGGGAAGGTCTACCAGCTGTGGTTCGACGACGGCGGCACGATGCGGCCCGCCGGGTTGATGGACCCCGGACGCACCACGCAGACCGTACTGATGGCCGGAGCGGTGGGCGACGCGTCCGGGATGGGCCTCACGGTCGAGCCGGCCGGCGGCTCACCGCGGCCGACGACGCAGCCGCTGGCGCTGATGCGGCTGCCCGCCTGAGCCGGGGCGGGAGGTGCGGCGCCGCCGGGCGCCGGCGGGCCCTGGGGGCGGGCCGCCTCGCCGCCGCGGGCCCGTGCGGCACCTGGCGCCGCCCGTGGTGGTACGCCCGGCAGGCGTACGAGGGCGACGACGACCCGGCCGGGCGGACGCGGCCGGCCCGGTGCGTCCCGGGCCGGCCCTTCCCGTCGGCGCCTGCGGCCGGTACCCCGTCGTCGTCACGGCGGCTGCATTCCCGGCCCCGGCAGGCCGGTTGTCCCTCTTTCGGGTGATCGACCAATCCGCCCGGCGGTCCGTTCCGGATTCCCCCCGACGAAGGCAGACCGCCTTTGTGGACCGCCCCTCTCAGGAGTTGCCATGCGTATCCGAATGCGTCGTATCGCCGTAGCCGTCACCGTCAGCGCCGTCCTGCCTCTGGCCCTGACCGCCTGCTCCGACAGCGACTCCAAGGACAAGGGGTCCGACAGCGCCTCTGCCGGTTCGTCCAGGGCCTCGGACCCGGCGAGCCCGTCCGACTCCATGGGGACCATGGCGAAGCCGTTCGGTCCCGGCTGCGCGTCGGTGCCCAAGGACGGCGCGGGCTCCTTCGACGGCATGGCCAAGGACCCGGTCGCCACGGCCGCTTCCCACAACCCGGCGCTGTCCACGCTGGTGTCGGCCGTCAAGAAGGCCGGTCTCGTCGACACCCTGAACAACGCTCAGGACATCACGGTCTTCGCGCCCACCAACGACGCCTTCGCCAAGATCCCGAAGGCGGACCTGGACAAGGTCCTCAACGACAAGGCGATGCTCACCAAGATCCTCACGTACCACGTGGTGGGCCAGAAGCTGGCGCCCAAGGACCTGGAGAAGGGCTCGTTCGCGACGCTGGAGAAGTCCAGGCTGACGACGGCGGGCTCCGGCGAGTCCTACAAGGTCAACGACAGCGCCGACGTGGTCTGCGGCAACGTGAAGACCGCCAACGCGAACGTCTACATCATCGATTCCGTCCTCATGCCGAAGAGCTGACCCGCCGGCACGGCGCCGCCGCGCACCTTCGGCCGGACGTCCCGCGGGACGTCCGGCCCTCGCGTCCCGGGCGGGCGCTCAGTCGGCGTCCTTGCCCATCGCGCTCAGGACCGCCTGGCGGGCCTGGTAGTAGTCGGTGTCGGAGACGTCCGGGTCGTCCTCCACCTCGTTCAGCCAGTCCTCCATCTCCTCGGGCTGCCACAGATCGAAGCCCTGGGGGATGGAGAGCGTCGTGGTGCTCGCCCGCAGCTCCTCCACCGCAGCGGCTTCCTGGACACCGCGAGTGCTCACCTCGGTCACCGCGCCACGTCCTTCCGGTTCATAGGGGAACGGACGGGCGACCTTGCCAGACACACCCCGGATATGTCCAAAACGGCCGCGCCCCGTCCGTCATGAGGCCAGGACGCTCACCCGCCCGGGCAGCGCGGCCGCGAAGACGTCGGCGACCTGCGCGAGGGCCTCGGCGGACCCGGGCGCGATGACGGTGCGGTCGCCGTCGGCAGTGATGTCCGTGTCGAGGGTGAACCAGCCGGGGACGATGTGCGCCGCGCCCATGGAGGTGAGGACCGGACGCAGCGCGTAGTCGAGGGCGAGGACGTGGGCGGTGCTGCCGCCGGTGGCGAGCGGGAGCACGGTCTTCCCGGCCAGGGCGTACTGCGGGAGCAGGTCGAGCAGGGTTTTGAGCAATCCGCTGTACGCGGCCTTGTAGACGGGGGTGCCGATCACGACCCCGTCCGCGCGGGCGAACCGCGCGGCGGCGTCGATGATCGCGGGATGGCCGAAGTCGGCGCGCAGCAGCGCTTCGGCGGGCAGGTCACGGACGGCGAGGGAGGTGACCTCGTGGCCGCCGGCGGCGAGCCGGGCGTCGACGTGGCGCAGGAGCCGGCCGGTGCGCGAGGTGGCGGAGGGGCTTCCGGAGACGGAGAGGACGACGGCCATGGGGAACCTTCCGGGTTCGGTGGAGCGGGGGCTGCGGCGGAGCCGGTCGGGCCCGCCTGTGCGGGCCGGCTCCCGGTCAGTGGGTCACGCGGGTACGGTCACCAGGCGCTGGCCCGGACGGTGACCAGCGGGGTCAGGTCGTTGCGCAGCGTTTCGAGGAAGGCGACGAGTTCCGCGGCCACGGAGCGGTGCTGCTGGTCGTTGAGGACGTCGTGGCGGGCGTCGTGCACGACGGCGAGCCGGGCCCGGGGCAGCGCCTTGGCCGTCCGGTCCAGTGCCTCGTGGTCGGCGAGCGGGTCGCGGTCGCCGACGAGCAGCAGGTGGGGAAGGTCGCGGGAGGAGGCGTAGGCCGCGTCGAGGAGCGTGGCCGGCACGGGCGCGCCGAGAGCGCCGCGCCGCACGTCCCGGTCCTCGGTGAGCGCGCCGCGATGGGTGGGGCACGTGGTACGCACGTCCAGTTCGGCGTCCCAGGTCGCGCCGGAGGCGACGGCCCCGGCCCCGGGGAGCCCGGCGAGGACGAGACCGTCGGGGCGGGGTGCCCCGCCGTCGTCCGGCCGCGCGAACAGCGCGGCGAGGGCGGCCGCGCCCGTGTCGGAGCCCACGAGGACGAGCGGGCGCGCCGTCCCGTCCTCGGGGTCCGCGCCGCGCACGGCCTCGGCGAGGCGTCCGGCGAACGCCTCCAGCGCCGCGTCGAGCGGGGCGCCGCCGGGCTCCGCGCCCGTACCCGGGGCCGCGTCGAACTCCGCCGCGTCGAGGACGCGGACCCGGTAGGCGTCGGCGGCGAGGCGCTTGCCGAGCCGGTCGTAGGTGGCCCGGGACTCGCCCCGGCCCGGCACCACGACGACAGTGCCGCGGGTGCGCGGGCCCGGGGCCGGGAGGTGGTCGGTGTGCTGCTGGGTCATGCGGCTTCTCCTGCGGGTGCGGCGGATGCGGATGGGCGGGCCGCGGGCGCGGTCGCGCGGCGGCTCACGCTCCGGCCGCCTGCGCGGTGTGGCGGTTGGCGGGGACCGGCAGCCCGAGGTTGCCGCGCAGCGTGTCGGCCTCGTAGGCGGTGCGGAACAGCTCGCGCTTCTGCAGGATCGGGACGACTCCGTCGACGAAGAGCTCCATCTCCTCCTCGGTGCGGAAGGCCAGGTTGATGCCGTCGAAGGTGCCGGCGTCGAACCACTCCTCGATGCGGTCGGCGACGGTCTCCGGCGCCCCGACGAACGGCGAGCGACGGAACTCGGCCAGCGACTGCGCTACTTGACGCAGCGTCAGTCGCTCGGTCCGCGCCCGCTCGATGAGCTTCGCGGCTCCGGTGCGGCCGCCCTTCTCGGCGAGATGGGCGACATCGGGGAAGGGCGCGTCCAGGTCGTGGACGCTGAAGTCGTAGGCGCCGAAGGACCGGCCGAGCAGTGCGAGGTGGCGGTCGAAGTCGTTGTCCTCCTCGAAGATCTCCCGTTCGCGGCGCCGGGCCGCCTCGTCGGTCGCGGCCACGACCGGACCACCGTGGAGGAAGATCTTGATGTGCTCGGGGTCACGGCCGTGGGCGGCGGTGCGCCGCTTGATGTCGGCGTAGTACTCCTGCGCCTGCGCCAGTGGACCGCCCGGCGCGTAGATACCCTCGGCGACCCGGGCGGCGAGGTCGCGGCCCTCCTCGGAGACGCCGGCCTGGAAGATCACCGGCCGGCCCTGCGGCGAGCGGGAGAGGTTCAGCGGTCCCGCGACCTTGAAGTGCTCCCCCACGTGGTCGAGGGCGTGCAGTTTGGCCGGGTCGAGGAAGACGCCGCGGTCGACGTCGGCGGGGAACGCGTCGTCCTCGTAGGAGTCCCACAGGCCGTGCGCGACCTGGACGAACTCCAGGGCGCGGCCGTAGCGGGTGGCGTAGTCGAGGTGCTCGTCGAGGCCGTAGTTCTTCGAAGTCCCGGTGTCGAAGCTGGTCACGACGTTCCAGCCGGCGCGGCCGCCGCTGATGTGGTCGAGGGAGGCGAAGCGGCGGGCGAGGTTGAAGGGCGAGTTGTAGGTGGAGCTGGCCGTGCCGACGAGGCCGATGTGCCGGGTGTGGGTGGCGACGGCGGACAGGAGGGTGAGGGGTTCGAGCCGGTTGAGGTAGTGCGCGGGGTAGGTGGCGTTGATGAACTGGCTGTCGACGATGAACAGGGCGTCGAACAGCGCGTGTTCGGCCGCCTGCGCCAGCCGTATGTAGTAGTTGATGTCGATGCTGGCGTTCTTGGCGACGCGGGGGTCCTTCCACAGGCCGTGCTGGCCGGGGCCGCCGACACCGTACGGGTGCAGCGCGAGGTGGATCTTCTTGCGGGGCATGGGCGTTCCTGTCTGTGAGCAGGTGTGCGGGGATCAGGTGTGCAGCAGGGCGCGCAGCGCGTCCCGTTCGGCGCGGTCGGCCGGGGTGCCGTGCAGCGTGGGGGCCGAGCGGAGCAGGAGGCGGGTGTAGGGGTGGCGGGGCGCGTCGACGAGGGTGCGGGCGGCGCCGGTCTCGACGAGTTCGCCGCGGTACAGGACGGCGATGCGGTCGGCGACTCCGGCGACGGAGCCGAGGTCGTGCGAGATGAGGACGAGTGCCGTGCCCTCGGCGCGCAGCTCTTTCAGGATCTCCAGGATCTGCACGCGGTTGGCGGAGTCGAGGGCGCTGACGGGCTCGTCGAGGAGGACGAGCCGGGGCTCGGTGACCAACGCCCTTGCCACGGCGACGCGTTGGCGCTGACCACCGGAGAGTTCACCCGGCAGCCGCCCGAGCAGGTCCTCGGTGAGGCGGACCCGGTCGAGGAAGCGCCGGACCCCGGCTGCGGCCTCGGAGCGGGTCACGCCCCGCACGAGCAGGGGTTCGCTCAGCGAGTCCGCGACGGTGAGGTCCGGGTCGAGGCTGCGCAGCGGGTCCTGGAAGACGTACTGGACGACCCCGCTCCTGCGCAGTTCGCGCCACTGCCGCCGGCCGTAGGAGGTGACGTCCGCTCCCGCGACGGTGACGGTGCCGCCCGTCGCCGGGACCAGGCCGAGGACGGTGCGGGCGAGGGTGGACTTGCCGGACCCGGTCTCACCGATGAGGCCGAGCGTCTCGCCCGGCGCGACGCTCAGCGAGACGCCGTGCAGCGCCTGGCGGCGCCGTCCGCGCGGCCCGTAGTGCACGTCGAGGCCGGTGATCCGCAGTACCGGGTTCGGGTCTGTCCCGCCCGCGCTCACGCGTCCTCCTTCGTCCGGAACCTGTCGAGGCCGTAGCTCTCGTGCTCGGCTACCAGCAGCCGGGTGTACGCGTGCCGCGGCGCGTGCAGGACGGTGCGGGTCGGCCCCTGTTCGACGACCTCGCCCTGGCGCATGACCAGCACCTCGTCGCAGAGCTGGGCGACGACCGCGAGGTCGTGGGAGACGACGACGAGCGCGAGTCCGTCCCCCTCGCGCAGGTCGGCGAGGAGGTCGAGGATCTCCGCCTGCACGGTGACGTCGAGCGCGGTCGTCGCCTCGTCGGCGATGAGGACGCGCGGCCGGGCGGCGATGGCGGCGGCGATGAGGACGCGTTGCAGCATGCCGCCGGAGAGTTCGTACGGGTACTGGCCGTGGACGAGTTGGGGGTCGCGCAGGTGGACCGCGCGCAGCAGCTCGACGGCGCGTTCGCGGGCCTCGCGACGGCCGAGTCCCCGCTTCACCCGCAGGACTTCGGCGAGTTGGGCGCCGACGCGGATCGAGGGGTTGAGGTAGGAGGCGGGGTCCTGGAAGACCGCGCTGATGGTGGTGCCCCGCAGCTCGGTCCACCGCGACGGCGTCAGGGTGGTGATGTCGGTGCCCGCGATCTCGACCGCGCCGCCGGTGATGTCGACGTGCGGGGGCAGGATGCCGAGGGCGGCGCGGCAGGTGAGGGTCTTGCCGCTGCCGGACTCGCCGACGATGCCGAGGCTCTTGCCCGGGGTCAGCTCGAAGCTCACGCCGTGCACGATCTCGCGGCCGCCGGCGAGGTCACTGATCCGCAGGTCGCGTACGGAGAGCACGGGCGGCGCCGGGTCGGCGGGCCGGGGCGCAGGCGCGGCGACCGGCTCCCTGAGGGTCTTCTGGGTCATCGGGCACCTCCGGCGGTGGCGGGTTCGGCCGGGTCCGGGCGGTGGGCGCGGGCCGCGCGGCGGTTGACGAGGGCGCGGCCCGCCTCTCCGGAGACGTCCCGGACGGCGTCGGCGAGCAGGTTGGCGGCCCAGACCGTCACCATGATCAGCAGAGCGGGGGCGACGGGTGCCCACGGCTGGTGGCTGAGGTAGGCGAGGTCGGAGGCGAGCAGTCCGCCCCAGGTCGGGGCGGGTGGCTGGACGCCGATGCCGAGGAAGGTGAGCGAGGAGACGATGACGAAGCCGACGCCGATGGTCTGCGCGAGGGCGACCGCGAGCGGCGGCAGCACCTTCGTCCCCACATGACGGCGGACGATCCAGCCGAGCGAGGCGCCGGAGATCAGCGCGGCTTCGACGTACGGGGAGCGGGCGACGGTGAGGGTCGCGGCGCGGGCCACCCGGTAGAACAGCGGGGCGACGAGGACGCCGGTGACGAGCATGGCCTGGGTGATGCCGTTGCCGAGCAGCGCGATCACGGCGACGGCGAAGAGCAGGAACGGCAGGGCGACGAGGGTGTCGGTCAGCCGCAGGGTGACCCACTCGAAGACGCGGCCGAGGTGGACCGAGAGGATGCCGGGGACCGCGCCCACGACCAGGGCGGTGACGGCGACTTCGAGGGAGCCGAGGACGCTGACGCGGGAGCCGTCGAGGAGACGGCTGAACGTGTCGCGGCCGAGGTGATCCGTGCCGAGCCAGTGTGCCGGCGAGGCGCCCGCCAGGGTGTGGGCGCTGGTGGCGAGCGGGTCCTGCGGGGCGAGCAGCGGGCCGAGGAGCGCGAGCAGGGCTATGACGGCGAGGAGGGTGACGGCGATCCGTCCGGAGGTCAGGCTGAGGACGCGGCGCACCATGGGTCACACTCCCCTCTGCGAGGCCGGTGTCACGCGGGCCAGGGCGAGGTTGACCAGCAGGTTGAAGGTGACGACCAGGACGATCGAGACGACGAGGACGCCCTGCACGGCGGGTACGTCGCCGGACTGGGCGGCGTCGTTGGCGAACCGTCCGAAGCCTTGCAGGCCGAAGATCCACTCGGTGACGACGGAGGCGCCGACGAGCGCGGGGAACTTCAGGCCGAGCGTGGCGAGGGTCGGGCCGAGGGCGTTGCGCAGGACGTGGCGGAAGAAGATCCGGCGGGGACCGAGGCCCCGCACGAGGGCGCCGGTCACGTAGTTCTCGCTGTACGCGGCGGTGAGGCTGGTGCGCAACTGCCGGGCCACGTCCGCGATGACGTCGAAGCTCAGGGCGAGCGCGGGCAGGGTGATGTGGGCGAGCCACGGCCCGACGCCCTGGGCCGCCGGCACGTACCCGGCCGACGGGAACAGGCCGAGCCCGACGGCGAAGACGGTGACCAGGACGATGCCGACGACGAACGCGGGCATCACCGAGAGCACAGTGACGAAGCCGGTGACGGCCCGGTCGATCCAGGTGGTGCGGCGCAGCGCGGCGAGCGTGCCGAGGGTGAAGCCGGTGACGACGCCGATGAGGAGGGCGAACGTCGCGATGGAGAGGCTGACGCCGAGACCGACGCCGATGAGGGTGGCGATGTCGGCGCCGTTGGTCCAGCTGGTTCCCAGGTCTCCGTGGAGGATGCCCTGGAACCAGTCCCCGTACTGGACGAGGAAGGGCCGGTCGAGCCCCCATTCGGCCTCGACGCGGGCGACGGCCTCGGGGGTCGCCTCCTCGCCCAGCTGGATGCGGGCCGGGCTGAGTCCGCTCAGCGAGCGCAGCGCGAAGGTGACGAAGGTCGCGACCAGGAAGACGGGGACGAAGAGGGCGAGGGACCGGCCGAGGGCGGCGAGCGCGCGGCCCGGGCCGCCGCGGGCGCGGGAGCGCGCTGCGGCCGTCACTTGGCGCCGCCGATGGTGACGCCGGTCCAGTCGATGTGGGCCGGGTTCGCGGGCAGCCGGGAGATGGTCCTGCTCTTGGCGATGAGGTTGGGCTGGGAGTAGGTGAAGACGAGCGCCTTGCTCTCCAGGCCGGCCCGGGTCGCCGCCTGGAGGGTGCGGGCGTACGCGGGTGAGTCGAGCGGCGTCCTGCGGACCTTGGCGACGGCGGCCTCGAAACCGTCGGGCTCGTAGGGCGAGCTGAGGTTGAGCGGGCCGTCCGGGCCGAAGTGGGCGGTGAGGGTCTGCGCGGCGGAGTCGCGGCCGGTCGTCGAGTACAGGGAGAAGGTGAGGTCCTTGGCGAAGAACGGCGTGGCCCAGTTCTTGTCGATCTTGATGTCGACGGTGATGCCGGCCTTCGCGAGCTGCGCTTGGACGATCTCGGCCTGCGGGTCCTCGGCGGGGATGACGAGCTTCAGTCTGAGGTCGCCCGGCTCGTAGCCCGCTTCGGCGAGCAGCTTCTTCGCCTTGCCCACGTCGTGGGGGTAGGCGTTCGCGGACCGCGGGTCGTAGGCGACGTACCCCTTCGGGAAGGGCTGGTCGGTCGTCTCGCCGTACCCGAACGTGAGCTTGTCGACGAACTCCTGGCGGTCGACCGCGTAGCGCACGGCGTCGACGACCTTGTCGTTGTCGAACGGCTTCTTGTTGATGTTCAGGCTGAGGTTGGAGGCGTTGAAGCCGGGCTGCACGAAGACGTCGAGGCCGGCCTTTTTCGCGGCGGACGCCTGACTCGGTTCGATGTCGGCGAAGTTGTAGACGCCGGTCTGCAGGCCGGAGATGACGGTGGCGGCGTCGGGCGCCGAGGTCAGTTCGACGGTGTCGATGTGGATGTGGTCGGCGTCCCAGTAGTCCGGGTTCTTCTTCAGGACCGCCTTCGTGCCGGGGACGATCCGGGTCACGGTGAAGGGCCCGGCGCCGACCGGGTTCTGGTCGAGCTTCGCCGGGGTCCTCGCGGCCTTGGGGCTGGCGATCTGCAGGACGCGCTGACCGAACAACTGCGGTATCTGGTAGTCGACTTGGGTGAGGTGGACCACCGCGTCGAGTCCCTTCGCGGCCACCGACCCGATCGAGGTCAGGTCGCCGAAGAGGGCGGAGTTCTTCTGCTTCTTGGCCCGCTCGACCGCGGCCTTCACGGCGGCGCCGTCCACCGGTTCGCCGTCGCTGAACTTCAGCCCGGGGCGCAGGTGGAAGGTGATCCGGTCGCCCTTGGCGTTGTACTCCCAGCTCCTGGCCAGGTCGGGCACCGCGTCACCCTTCTCGTCGGTGCGGGTCAACGAGGCGTAGACGAGGGAGAGTTCGCGGAACTGCGCGCCGCTGCCGCTGACGACGGGGTCCCAGTGCGTGGGGAAGTACGAGGAGGTCCATTTCAGGGCGGAGCCCGCGCTCGCGGAGGCGGCGTCGCCGCCGCACGCGCTCAGCGCCGGTACGAGGAGGGCGGCCAGGCCGGTCACGAGGCCTGCGGTGCGCAGCCGGGCGGCGGGGTGGGGAGGGCCTGCGGGGCGTCGGGGCGTGCGGCGTCCGGACATGGTTCTCTTTCGTCGAGGGCCCACGGCCGCCCGGGGCGGCGGGGAGCGGGGCGAGGGACGGCGCCCCCGCGACACGGGCCGGCACCCACCTCGTCCGCCCGGCGTGCGCGGGCGAGCGCGCAGGGTGGACGTGGGGGTGGGCGTCAGCGGGTCACGGGGCGGACCGGGGTTGCGGAGCGAGAAGCGGCGGCGCAAAGAAGAGGCGCGGCGAGGGGAGCGAGCAGCGCGAAGGCGGTGGACTCGGTCGGTCAGCGACAGAGGGCGCTACAGGTGCGCCGCAGATCCACGTAGCGGCACACCACACCGGGGTGCGTCGTGAGCATGGGGCACATCCTGGGCCGGTCGTCCGCCCCTGTCAATGGACACCTATTGGTGTCTCATTGGCCGGACGGGCCTGCACCGCTGGTCAACGGCGTGTCAGGGGGCGTCGGGCGCGTTCTGCGCGGAGGTGGGATACACCCGCGCCTCCTCCGCCAGCAGCCACAGCGGGCCGCCCGCGGTGTCGACGCGCACCGCGTCGGCGGGCGGCCACGGTCCGGTCGTCAGCGCCCGGCTCTCCGGCCCGGTGAGACTGCGGTGGTGCCGTAGCGCCCGCGGCGCGGGCAGCACCGGATCGACCCCGCTCAGCAGGCCGGGGCTCAGCTCCTCGACGGCCGCCGCGTACTCGTCGTAGGGACGCCAGCCGGGTACGACGCGCCGGCCGCCCGCCGTGCGGAACAGCACCGTCGGCAGCGCGTACCGCAGTTGGCCGTCCGCGTCCTCCTTGGCGGCGCCCGGGTGCGGCGAGCGGGAGTCGACGCGGAGCACCTCGGGGACCGGCCGGCGCGCTTCCGCGTGGTCGGCCCGGACCCGCGCGCGTACGGCGTCGGATGCCGCGTCGGCCCGCAGTCGCTCCGCGTCCAGCCCGGGCACGCCGGCCGCGACGCACAGGGCAGCGTCGAGCGTGTCGGCCGGGCTGCCCGTCACGAACATGGACTCCCGCAGGCGGCGCAGCACCCGGTCGGCGGCCCGGCTCCCCTGCGCCTCGGCCGCCGCGGCGACCAGGGACGCGGGCCAGGAACTCGCGGCGACCCGGGCCGGCCGGGCGGCGCGGGGCGCGCGCGTGTGGGCGCTGATCCGCTCGACGTACCGCGCGTACCAGGCGGTCTCCGCCGCCGGGTCCGGCGCGGGGTCCTCGCCCTCGTCGAACAGGACGGCGTAGGCCCGGCGCCAGCGGGCCCGTCCGTCGAGCGCCGCCCGCAGCCGGCGGAACGTGGGCTCCGACCCCCAGGCCCAGGGGCACAACGGGTCGGTGTACTCGACGACTTCGAGGCCCGGGCCGTCCGTCGCCGGAGGGCTCTGGGACGTCACGCGGCGCTCCGGTCCGCCCGCGGGGCCGGCGCTCCGGCGTGGGGCACCGGGACCCCGGCCGGCAGCAGCGAGGCGAGGGTGACCGCGCCCAGGACCGCCGCCGCCCCGGCCTCGATCCTGCGGTACACGTCGGGCAGGCCCGTGGCGGCGCCCGGGTAGCCGAGCCCGTCGAGCGGCGCGCCGCGCAGGGTGAGCAGATCGCCGTCGACGGCGCGCGCGATGTCGAGCAGGGAGATGTCCTCGGGGCGGCCGCCCAGCCAGTAACCGCCTTCGCAGCCGCGCTGACTGCGCACGAGTCCCGCCTTGCGCAACTCGCCGACCACGGACTTCAGGAAGCGGAACGGGATCTCCTGCGCGGAGGCGATGGCCTCGCAGGTCAGCGGGGCGTCGGGGGTGCGGGCGAGCTCGAGGAGGGCCCGCGTGGCGTAGTCCGCCTTCGCGGAGATATGCATGCGCCCATCATGCCTGAGCCGCGCGGCGCCTCCCAGCCCTCCCCCCGGCGCCCGTCTTCTGTTGCGGGAACATTGCCGCAGGTGAGGCGCAATGGACACCGCTTGACATCCTTTTCCGGCGGCCTCTAGCGTCCGGTCATGAGCGACGCGCCGACCACTCCCGGTGAAGGTTTCCACCCGCATCTGCCCGACGCGCCGGAGCACACGGCTCCCCTGCGGAGCCGCCTGCACCACATCCGCGCCGACGCCCTGGACGGCGACACCGCGCAGACGGGCGGCATGCGCCGGTTCGCCGCCGTCAGCGGGCGGACCGCCGGCTCGGAGAGGCTCTGGATGGGCCAGACCCACGTGGCCCCCGCGACCGCCTCCTCCGACCACCATCACGGCGCGTCCGAGACCGCCATCTACGTGGTCAGCGGGCACCCGGAGTTCGTCTTCGTCGAGGACACGGGCGAGGGGGAGCGGGAGGTCCGGCTGCGCACCGCGCCCGGGGACTACGTCTTCGTCCCGCCGTACGTGCCGCACCGCGAGGAGAACCCCGATCCGGCGGACGAGGCCGTGGTCGTCATCGCCCGCAGCACCCAGGAGGCGATCGTGGTCAACCTGCCGAAGCTGCACGCTCTCCCCGTCCAGGAGAGCTGAAACCTCCTCGGCCCCATCTTCCGCGTCCGTCACCCGTTCGGCCCCGCATCGGCGCTCCCGGCGGGCGCCCGGACGGTACCGGCTCAAGGCTCGCCTTACGGCTGGTACCGACGACGTAGTGAGGGTGGTGACGATGCGCACGAGAGCGCTGGCGTCCGAGTTCATCGGGACTCTGCTCCTGGTCTTCATCGCCGTAGGCACCGCGGTCCTGGGGGTCGAGTTCATCGGCACCCTCGGCATCGCGCTCGCCTTCGGCTTCGTCCTGCTGGCGCTGGCCTACGCGCTCGGACCGATCTCCGGGTGCCACGTCAACCCGGCGGTGACCCTGGGCATGCTGTGCGCCCGCCGGATCGACGTGCGCACCGCGGTCGGCTTCTGGGTCGCGCAGTTCGCGGGCGGCATCGCCGGCGCCGCGCTGCTCTTCCTGCTGGCCAAGCAGGTGCCTGGGTTCCACGCCAAGGGTGCCTTCGGCAGCAACGGCTACGGCGCGCGCTCCGCGGTGCACATCAACACCGGTGGCGCGTTCCTCGCCGAGGCCGTCCTCACCTTCCTGCTGGTGTTCGTGGTGCTCGCCGTGACGCACCGCGTCGCCGTCACCGGCTTCGACGGGCTGCCGATCGGTATCGCCCTCGCGGTGATCCACCTGGTCGGCATCCCGCTGACCGGCACGTCCGTCAACCCGGCGCGCAGCCTCGGCCCGGCCCTGTTCGCCGGCGGGCCCGCCCTGTCGCAGCTGTGGCTGTTCATCGTCGCCCCGCTGGTCGGCGGGGTCCTGGCCGCCCTCGCGCACCGGGTGACGCACCCGGTGGGCGAGGAGCGCACGATCGCCGACGAGGTCGCCGCCGCTCCGTGAGGACCGGCCGGCGCCCCGGCCACCCCGGTCAGCCGAGCAGCCCGGCGACCATCGCGGCGAACTCGTCCGGGGTGGCGAGCCGGACGCCCAGGGCCTCGGCCTTGGCGAGTTTGGCGCCCGCGCCCTCTCCCGCCACCAGCAGGCCGGTGTTCTTCGAGACGCTGCCGGAGGACTTCCCGCCGGCCCGCTCGACGAGTTCGTTCATCTGGTTGCGGGAGAGGTTTTCCAGGGGGCCGGTCATCGCGCCGGTGACCACGACCTTCAGCCCGGCCAGCGGTCCCGCCCCGCCCGCCGGGGCGCCCTGCGGCTCCGCGTCCCCGGCCGGGGCGGGCGGCGTCGCCCCCGGCTCGGTCATCGTCAGCCCCGCCGCCGCGAGCCGGTCGATCTGCGCGCCGAGATCGGCGAGTTCGGCGACGATGACCCGCGCCCTCTCCGCGCCGATCCCCTCGACCCGCTGCATCGCCTCGGCGTCCGCGGCCCGGATCAGCTCCATGGTGGCGAAGTGCCGGGCGATGCGGCGGGACATGGAGCGGCCGGTGCCCCGCACGCCGAGCGCACACAGCCCCCGGGACAGCGGCCGGCGCTTCGCCGCCTCCAGGGCGGCCAGCAGCTTGCCGGTGCTGGTCTCGCCCATCCGCTCCAGGCCGAGCAGCTGTTCGCGCGTCAGCCGGTCGAAGAGGTCGGGCAGGCTCTGCACGAGCCCGGCCTCGACGAGCTGGACGACGCGGGTGTGGCCGAGCCCCTCGATGTCGAGCTGGTCGCGGCCCGCCGCGTAGCTGACCGACGCGACCAGGTAGCAGTCGCGGCCCCGCTCGCACCGCCAGCGCTGCTCGCCGGTGTCGATGCCGGAGCCGCACTGCGGGCAGGTGGCGGGGAAGACGATCTCCCGCTCCTCGCCGGTCCGCAGGTGGGCGACGGGGGCCTCTATCCGCGGGATGATGTCCCCCGCCTTGTAGACCATGACGTGGTCGCCCAGGCGCAGGTCGCGGCGGGTGATGTCGGCGGGGTTGTGCAGGGTGGCGTAGGTGACGGTCGAGCCGTCGATCTCCACCGGTTCCAGGACCGCGCGGGGCGCGATGACGCCGGTGCGGCCCACGTTCCACTCCACGCCGACCAGTCTGGTGATCTTCTCGACGGCCGGGAGCTTGACGGCGACCGCCCAGCGCGGCGCCCGTGAGCCCGCTCCCGCGGCGCGCTGGTCGGCGGCGAGGTCGGCCTTGACGACGATCCCGTCGATGCCGAAGGGCAGTTCGGCCCGGAGCGCGGCGATCTCCCGCACCCGGGCGGCCACCTCCCCGACCGTGGGGACGACGAGACCGGCGACGCGCGTGCTCGCCGGGGTGTTGATGCCGTACCCGGCCGCGCGGTCGGTGAGCGCGCCGTGCGCGGCCTCGGCCAGGTCGGCGGCGAGCGCGTCCCCGGTGCCGGGCAGCGGGAGAAGTCCGTAGGCGAAGAACGTCATCCGCACCGTGTACGCCCGGTCCCTGGCGCGCAGCGTGCCCGCCGCGGCGTTGCGCGGATTGGCGAACGGCTCGCCGCCGTGCTCGGTGCGCACCTGGTTGGCGTCCTCGAACTGGGCGGTGGTCATCAGCACCTCGCCCCGCACCTCGACGGTGACCGGTTCGGACAGTTCGCCGGGCAGGCCCTCGATGGTGCCGATGGCGTGCGAGACGTCCTCACCCGCGCTCCCGTCGCCGCGAGTGACCAGGCGCGTGAGGCGCCCGTCCTGGTACCGGGCGGCTATCGCGAGGCCGTCGAGCTTGGGCTGCACGTTCCAGCGGACGACCTCGCGGCCGATGCGCCGCTCCAGGGAGGCCGCCCAGGCCGTGAACTCCTCCTCGGAGAAGACGTTGTCGAGGCTGAGCATCGGGACCGTGTGCGGCACGTCCCCCTCCACCGCGCCGCCCGCTACCTTCCCGGACGGCGAGTCGGGCAGGACCTGGTCCGGGTGGCCGGTCTCGTACGCGGTGATGGACCGCACGAGCCGGTCGTACGCGTCGTCGTCGAGCCGCGAGGTGCCGCCCTCGTAGTACGCGGCGGCCGCGGCCCACGCTTCCTCGACCGCCCGTGCGTAAGCAGCGGCGTCGGACAGCGCGGCGGGACCGGCAGAAGTCGTCGTCATGGCTTCCATCCTGCCGTCCACCACTGACAATCCGGCCGCGCCGGAAGACGCCCCCAGCCGGAGCACCGTCCTCCCCCTTGACCGTTTTGGTCCAGACCAATAACTTCGCCTGCGTGCATGCCCGTTGTCCGGCACCGCGCCTGACCGCCGCCTCACAGGAATGAGCCCGCCCATGCCCGCGAGCCCGCGCCGAAGACTTCTCACCCGGGCGGCCGTCGCCGTCAGCTCCCTGACCCTGCTCGGCGCCTTCGCGCCCGCCGCCGCGGCCCACGAGGGTGGCCACAACACCGTGCGGCGCGTCGGCTACTTCACCCAATGGGGCGTCTACGGACGCGACTTCCAGGTCCAGGACCTGAAGAAGAGCGGTGCGGCGGCCCGCCTGACCCACCTCAACTACGCGTTCGGCAACGCGAGCCCGGACGGCAGGTGCCTGATGGGCAACGTGCCGGGCGAGTCCGATCCATGGGCCGACTACCAGCGCCCGCTCGACGCGGAGAACTCCGTCGACGGCGTCGCGGACACCGACACCCAGGCCCTCGCGGGCAACTTCAACCAGCTGCGCGAACTCAAGGCCGAGAACCCCCGGCTGAAGGCGATGATCTCGCTCGGCGGCTGGTCCTGGTCCACCCACTTCTCGGACGCGGCCCGCACCCCCGCGTCCCGCAAGGCGTTCGTCGCCTCCTGCATCGACCTGTACATCAAGGGCAACCTCCCCCGGGACGGCGCCCGCGGCGGCCCGGGCGCGGCGGCCGGTGTCTTCGACGGCGTCGACATCGACTGGGAGTGGCCGGGCTCCGAGGGCGACACGGACACCGTGTACCGCCCCGAGGACAAGCGGAACTTCACGGCGCTCGTCGCCGAGTTCCGCAGGCAGCTCGACGCGTACGGCCGGACGCGGCACCGGCACTACGAACTCTCCGCGTTCGTGCCCACCGCGCCCGCGAAGATCGACGCGGGGTACGAGGTCCGCAAGGTGATGAAGGACTTCGACTTCGTCAACCTCCAGGGCTATGACTTCCACGTCAGCGGCGAGAAGAGCACCGCGCAGCAGTCCGCCCTGTACGCCCGGGACGACTTCAGCGTCGACGGCACGGTCGAGGCCTGGCTGCGCCGCGGCGCCCCCGCCCGCAAGCTCGTCGTCGGCATGCCCTTCTACGGGCAGGGCTGGACCGGGGTCACCGGCGGCGGCGACGGCCTCGGGCAGCCCGCGAGCGCACCCGCGCCCGCCCGGTGGGCCGACGGCTACGCGGACTACAAAGAGCTGAAGGCGTGGGCGGGTTCGGGCACGTACGAGCTGTACCGGGACCGGCGCGGCGGCCACGCCTGGCTGTTCGACGGCACGACCCTGTGGACCTACGACGATCCGCAGGTCCTGCGGCTGAAGTCGGCGTACGTGCGCGCGAAGGGGCTGGGCGGGGCGATGTTCTGGTCGCTGGACGGCGACACCCCGGACGGCGAGCTGGTGCGGACCGTGGACCGCGCGCTCGGCCACTGAGCGCCGCGTACGGGCGGCAGGGCGCTGTCTGGACGGCCCCGGCACGGCGGCGACACCGCCACATGGCGCAGGCCGACTGGCCGGCGGGGCGCGGGGCGCCGAGGGTGTTCGACAGCGCCCGCCCACGTCACCCGAGGCCCCCGTACAGAAGGTCCCGCACATATGGCCGAAGCCCCGTCCCGACGCGACGCGCGCTCCCGCCTGGAGTTGCAGGCGATCCACGCGCTGCTGGAGGAGCAGCGGCGGCGGATCCGGGCCTATGTGGAGCTCCAGCAGAGCTGCGCGCCGGTGCGCGCCCCGGCCCCGCCGCCGGTGCCGTCCGGTCCCTCGGGGCACGAGGTGCTCGACGCCCTGCCGCAGCCGGCCGTGCTGGTCCTTCCCCTCCTGAGCGAGGACGGGAGCGTCCGGGACGCCTTCTATGTCCGGCAGAACGCGGCGGCCCGCGCCTACGGCGCCAGCCGCCTGCCCGAGTCCGCGCTGCCGCTGTGGTCGGGCCCGACGGCGCTGTTCGAACAGTTCCCCGCGCTCGCCCGCACGGCCGTCCCCGCGATGCTGGCCCGCGCGCACCGCGAGCGCGCCCCGCAGGGCCCCGAGACGATCGAGTGGCTCGTCAGCACCGCCCGGTGCCCGGTACGGCTCAACGACGAGGTGCGGGTCGCCCCGTGCGGCGAGCACCTGCTCATCACCTGGCAGCCCGGCCACCGTCAGCGGATGACCGAAGCGGCGCAGCGCCTGGTGCGGACCTGCTGGGCGGAGTGGAACCTCGGTGACCTGCACGTCGAGCCGTCCCGCCGGTTCCACGAAGTGCTCGGCCTCCCCGGGGACACGCCGGCGCCGACGCTCTCCGACCTCGCGGCCGCGGTCACCCCCGGCACCCTGCCGCGGCTGTACCAGGCCCTGTACGACGTCATCCTGCGCAAGCGGAAGACCGAGTGCGAGGTGCGTCTGGAGGGCGCCGGGGAGCGGGTGTTCCGCATGGTCGCGGAACCGGTCCGCATCGCCCCGGGCAGCCTGGTGTGGGCGCTGCGGGCGGTGCTCATCGACGTCACCGCCGAGCGGCGGCGCCGCGACAGCGCGGAGTACGCGGCGCGCGAGGTCCACCGCCAGCTGGAGCGCGTCGAGGCCGTCACCGAGGTCGCCGACGTCCTGCGCCAGGCGGTCCTCCCCCAGTTCCAGGACGAACTCGGCTCGTACGGGCTCGACGCCGCCGCCGTCTACCGTCCCGACGCCCGCGAGGCGCGGATCGGCGGCGACTGGTACAAGGCCCGCAAGCTGCCCGACGGCCAGCCGCTGATCGCCCTGGGCGACGCGCGCGGCCACGGCCTGGAGGCGGCGACCCTGATGGCCAAGCTGCGCTACGCGCTGGCCGGGCTCGCCTATACCGAGCAGCCCGTGGAGCGGCTGACGCAGTGGCTCAACGAGGTGGCCTGCGCGGACGGCACCGAGTCGACCGCGACGGCGATCATCGCCCGCTACCAGCCCGGACAGGCCCGGCTGCGCTGGACGTGCGCCGGCCATCCGCGCCCCGTCCTGCTGCGCGACGGCCGCGCCACGCAGCTGCCGGACCCCGTCGACGGCCCCGGCCTGACCCTGGGCGTCCTGCCGGACACGACGTACACCGCCGCCACCACCGACCTCCGGGTCGGTGACATCGTGCTGATGTACTCGGACGGGCTGACCGAGCGCCGGGAGTGCGATCCCGACAAGGACACCCGGCGCTTCCTCGCCGCCGCGGAAGAGTGCCTGACCGAAGCGGTGCCGTCGGCCGGCCACGACGCGTTGCAGGACTACGCCGAGCGGCTCGTCGCCCGGCTGGACGGTCCGCACCGCGCGGACGACGCCACGCTGCTCGCCGTGCGCCGTATCGCGACGGGCTGACGGTCCGCCGGGCCGGATCCGGCGTGTCGTCAGTCCGCCGGTCCGCCGCTGCCGCTGGGTGCGCGGCTCAGGTCGACGACGCAGAAGATGTTGTCGTCGGGGTCGGCGAGGACGACGAAGTCCGGGTCGGGCGGATAGGAGTCCCAGGCGACCGTGCGTGCGCCGAGTCCGGTCAGCCGCTCGACCTCGGCCTGTTGCTCCGCGCTCGTCTCCGTGAAGAGGTCGAGGTGGAGACGGGGGCGCGCCTCGGCGGGCGACGCACTGACCATGAGGGCCAGGGCCCGGCCGGAGCCGTCGGCGTGGTCGAGGGTCCGCCAGGTGTCGCTCGCCCACTCCTCAGTGGCCACCAGGTCGAGCGCCCGGGTCCAGAACTCCACCGCGCGCGGCAGGTCCGTGACACCGATGACGGGATATCCGAGTCTCAGCATGCGCGGAGCCTAATCCGGCCGTGGGCCGCATCCCGGTCCATGGTCACCGCACGTCGGGCTGGGTGGAGTCCAGGGTGTCGTTGCGGGTCTCGTAGATGGCGGCCACCTGAACCAACTGTTCCTCCGTCAGGTCGGCGAGGAGGTCCTTGTCGGTCAGCAGCTCCTGCCGCTCGGCGAGGAGCCGGCCGAGCCGCTCCGCGTCGGGGGCGGCGGCGCGCCGGAGTTCCGCGATCCGGTCGGCGTAGTGCGCCAGCAGCCGGTCCAGCGCGTTCGCGGCACGTGCGGCGGGCGCCGGCAGAGCGGGCTCGGGAGCTTCGTCCGTGGAATTCTGCGGGGCTTCGTCCATGGGGTCCATCATCACCGGCCAGGGCGGCCCGCGACCGGGCCGCGGGCCCCGTGTCGGGCCCGCGGTCTCGCCGCGCCGCCGGACGCGCCCGCCGTGGTCATCCGGCGAGGGCCTTCTGCCGGGCCCGGCGGCGGTGCGCCTTGTGCAGCGGCGCCCGCTCGGTCTCCGAGGTGCCGCCCCAGACGCCCGTCGTCTGGCCCGTCTCCAAGGCCAGTTCCAGGCACTCCGCGATGACCGGGCACCGGTGGCACACCTTCTTCGCCTCGTGGACGTCCAGCAGGGCGGGACCGGTGCTGCCCACCGGGAAGAACAGCTCCGGGTCCTCCCCGACGCACGCTGCCCTCTCGAGCCACTCCATGGTCAACTTCCTCTCTGGTAGCGGAAGTAGCGCGGGTACCCACATCCCCGGACGTGACAACCGGCGGCGCCGGAAACCTTCGAAGTCCTGGCGGCGGGCCGGGCAGGGGCATGAGAACCCCCCGCGGGGGCATGAGGCACTGTCGGCACGGTGGCGGCGGCGGGAGGCGGAAGGTGCGGCGCGGTGGTCCTCTGTGGGCAGCCCTGGAGTTCGTGGTCTGGTGGGCCGTGCTCGGCGCCCTGTGGCTCGCGCTCATCATCTCGGTGGAGGGCCGCGCGCAGACGGCCGGGATCGGCTGCGCGGCGGCCGGGGCCCTCGCCGTGACGGCAACCCGGCGGGCCGTGGTCGCGCGGTGAACGCGCCCGCCTCGCCCGGAGCGTGCTCACGCTGCCACCGGTGACCGGGCAGGCCCGCGCCGGCACTGGCCCCGGAGCCGGCCGCGGCCTTCCGGCCTCACTGACTCGGGCCGACGCGGCCGTCCTCCTCGCTGAAGGTCACCTCGGCGCCCGCGACGATCTGCGCCCCCATGTTCCGGCGCATCATCTCCAGGGCGGCGTCGGCCAGCTCCGCGTGGATGTGCGCCACCCCGTCGCTGACCACGGTCACGTCGAGGTGCCGGATGTGGGCGTCCAGCGCCGAGTACAGCACGCACTGCTCGGTGACCTGGCCGCACAGGACCACCTGGTGGACACCGAGTTCCCACAGCAGATACGTCAGCGGCGTCTCGTAGAAGATGGAGTGCCTGGCCTTCAGGACGAAGAGCGCCTCGTCGTCGGGCTGGATCGGTTCCACCAGCTCCGCGTGCGGTCCCGCAAGCGCCGCGTCCACGAGCGCGCCCTGGTGGGAGCGCCACTGCCCGAAGTTGTCGTTCACGTAGATCACCGGGACCCCGGCGTCGCGCGCTTGCCGGATCAGCCCGGCCACGACCGGTACGGCCTTCTGGGCCGAGGGCAGGAGCTGGTCGGCGTCCGGATGGTCGTACGTGTTGATCATGTCGATGACGATCAGGGCGGACGGCTGCTGTTCCATGGTTCTTCTTTCCTTCGCCTGCGGGCCCTTACCAGGCTGCTCACACGTGAGGCTCTCCCGCCACACGGCCCCCGGTGCGGGCACGGCGTCCCGGGTACCCCGCGGGCGCCCGGGCGATACGTGCGGGCGCGCAGCACATGCGTCGCGCATCCGCCCAGGTCACGATGGGAGAGACCTGGAAGCAGGGTGAGTGCGGACCGTTTGTGTGGGAACGCGGGGAGGGTCGGGCTCCCGCCGATGTGGCGTCGGCGCGGGACCCGCCCGCAGCCGCATCCGCCCGATGACGCCCGCCGACACGGTTCTGGAGCATGAGATGACTACGGCAGACCGCGACGCCCCGGTACTGAGCGCCGACGAACTGCGCGAGGTGGACGCGCACTGGCGCGCGGCCAACTTCCTGGCCGTCGGCCAGATCTACCTGCTGGCCAACCCCTTGCTGCGCGAGCCGCTGCGCCCGGAACACGTGAAGCCGCGCCTGCTCGGGCACTGGGGCACCTCCCCCGGCCTGAACCTCGTCCACACCCACCTGAACCGGGTGATCAAGAAGCGGGAGCTGGAGGCCCTGTGCATCTGGGGCCCCGGCCACGGCGGCCCGGCGGTCCTCGCCAACGCCTGGCTGGAGGGCAGCTACAGCGAGATCTACCCGGACGTGAGCCGCGACGAGCGGGGTATGACCCGGCTGTTCAAACAGTTCTCGTTCCCCGGTGGCGTGCCGAGCCACGTGGCGCCCGAGGTGCCGGGCTCCATCCACGAGGGCGGCGAGCTGGGCTACTCCCTGGCCCATGCCTACGGCGCGGCCTTCGACCACCCGGACCTCCTGGTCGCCTGCGTCGTCGGTGACGGCGAGGCGGAGACGGGTCCGCTCGCCGCGTCCTGGCACTCGGGCCGCTTCCTGGACCCGGTGCACGACGGCGCCGTCCTGCCGATCCTGCACCTGAACGGCTACAAGATCGCCAACCCGACCGTGCTCGCCCGGATGCCGCGCGACGAACTCGACTCCCTCCTGCGCGGCTACGGCCACCTCCCGCTCTACGTGGAGGGCGACGACCCGGCCCAGGTGCACCAGGACCTGGCCCGGGCCCTGGACGAGGCGCTCGACCTCATCACCGACCACCAGCGGGCGGCCAGGACCGGCGAGGCGACCGCGCCCGTGCGCTGGCCCATGATCGTGCTGCGTACCCCGAAGGGCTGGACCGGTCCCGAGGAGGTGGACGGGGTGCCGGTGGAGAACACCTGGCGCGCCCACCAGGTCCCCCTGCCGGAGGTCCGGGAGAACCCCGAGCACCTCGCCCAGCTGGAGCGGTGGTTGCGCTCGTACCGGCCCGAGGAGCTGTTCGACGCCGAGGGCCGCCCCGCCGAACCGGTGCTGGCCTGCGTGCCGGACGGCGACCGGCGACTGGGCTCCACGCCGTACGCCAACGGTGGAGTGCGCCTGCGGGCCCTGCCGCTGCCTCCGCTGGAGGACTTCGCCGTCGCGGCCGACAAGCCCGGCGCCACCGCGCACTCCCCCACCGGGCTCCTCGGCACGTACCTCGAACGGCTCATGACTGACACGGCACGGGAGCGCAACTTCCGGCTCGTCGGTCCGGACGAGACCGCCTCCAACCGGCTCCAGGCGGTCTACGGAGCCACCGGCAAGGCCTGGCAGGAAGGTCTCCTCCCCGTCGACGAGGACCTCGACCGGCACGGCCGGGTCATGGAAGTGCTCTCCGAGCATCTGTGCCAGGGCTGGCTGGAGGGGTACCTGCTCACCGGCCGGCACGGTCTCTTCTCCTGCTACGAAGCCTTCGTCCACATTGTCGACTCGATGGTCAACCAGCACATCAAGTGGCTGAAGACCGCCGGTGAGCTGCCCTGGCGCGCCCCGGTGGCCTCGCTCAACTACCTGCTCAGCTCGCACGTGTGGCGCCAGGACCACAACGGCTTCTCGCACCAGGACCCCGGCTTCATCGACCATGTGCTCAACAAGAGCCCGCACATCGTCCGGGTCTTCCTGCCGCCCGACGCCAACACGCTGCTGACCGTGGCCGACAACGCGCTGCGCAGCCGCGACCACGTGAACGTCATCGTCGCGGGCAAGAACCCGGGCCCCGACTGGCTCTCGCTCGACGAGGCCCGCGCCCACTGCGCGCGCGGCGCCGGCGTCTGGGACTGGGCGGGCACGGAGAACGGCGAGGGACCCGACGTGGTGCTCGCCTGCGCCGGTGACGTGCCCACGCAGGAGATCCTCGCCGCGGCGGCGCTGCTCCGCCGGTACCTGCCCGAACTGGCCGTACGGGTCGTGAACGTCGTCGACATGACCACGCTCCTGCCCGACGGGGAGCACCCCAACGGCATGCGCGACGCCGAGTACGAAGGCCTGTTCACCGCGGACAAGCCGGTCATCTTCGGCTACCACGGCTACCCCTGGCTCATCCACCGCCTCACCTACAAGCGGGCCGGCCACGACAATCTCCACGTCCGCGGCTACAAGGAGTCCGGCACCACGACCACGCCGTTCGACATGGTCGTGCGCAACGACCTCGACCGGTTCCGGCTGGTCATGGACGTCATCGACCGCGTCCCCGGACTCGCGGTGCGGGCCGCCGCCACCCGGCAGCGGATGGCCGACGCCCGGACCCGCCACCACCGCTGGATCCGTGAGCACGGCACGGACATGCCCGAGATCGTGGAGTGGCAGTGGCCGGCATAGACGACAACGGCCGCACCGCTCCCCGGCGCGGCCGTTCGGAGACGGTCGAGGAGAAGGCCGATCGGCAGTGGGTGGAACTCATACAGGAGCTGCGCGTCGCCCTGACCGGCGTGCAGATCCTCTTCGGGTTCCTGCTCACCGTCGTGTTCACGCCGCGGTTCACGGAGCTGTCCGACACCAACCGCGTCATCTATATCGTCACGGTCCTCCTCGGCTCGGCGGCGACGGGCGCCCTGATCGGGCCGGTCGCCATCCACCGGCAGGTCTCGGGACGGCGCATCAAGCCGCAGGCGGTGCTCTGGGCCTCCCGGCTCACCTTCGTGGGCCTGGTCCTGCTGCTGGCCACGCTGACCTCGGCGCTGCTCCTGATCCTGCGCGTGGCGACGCGCGACCCGCTGGCGCCGGTCCTCGTCGCGGCCGTCCTCGCCTGGTACCTGTTGTGCTGGTTCGTCCTGCCGTTCTGGGCCCGCCGGCACCAGTCCGAGGAGACACCGACGGCGCCCGACGAGAGCTACCACCCCGACGGGAACGACAGGAGAGACGACCGCGGCGACGGGCCCGAGGCGCCGCACTGACCGTGCCCCACGGACCACTCACCCACCGCCCACTTCCCTCGACAAGGAGGCGACGACCCATGGTGCAGATCGGCTACACGATGATGACCGAGCAAGCCGGACCCCGGGAGCTCGTACGGCACGTCGTGGCCGCGGAACAGGCGGGCTTCGACTTCTCCGTCACATCCGACCACTACTCGCCCTGGCTGGCCGAACAGGGCCACTCCCCCTACGCCTGGGCCGTGCTCGGCGCCGCCGCGCAGGCGACCTCGCACATTCCGCTGATGACGTACGTGACCTGCCCGACGACGCGGTACCACCCCGCGGTCGTCGCGCAGAAGGCGGCGACCCTCCAGCTGCTCTCCGAGGGCCGCTTCCGCCTCGGCCTCGGTTCCGGCGAGAACCTCAACGAGCATGTGGTGGGCGGCGGCTGGCCGGCGCCGGCGGTCCGCCTGGAGAAGTTCGAGGAGGCCGTCACGATCATCCGCGCCCTTTTGGACGGCGAGGAACTCACGCACCACGGCCGCCACTTCGAGGTCGACCGGGCCCGGCTGTGGGACCGGCCGGACACCCCGCCCCCGATCGGCGTCGCCGTGTCGGGCCCGGCCTCCTGCGCGCTCGCGGGCCGCGTCGCGGACCTGGTCATCGCCACCGAGCCGCGCGCCGAACTGCTCGACGCCTTCGGCCGCGCGGGCGGCGCGGGCAAACCGCGCGTGGGCCAGCTCCCGGTCTGCTACGACCCCGACCGGTCGGCCGCGGTCAAGCGGGCCCACGAGCAGTTCCGCTGGTTCGCGGGCGGCTGGCGGGTCAACGCGGAGCTCCCGCACCCCGTCTCGTTCGCCGGCGCGACCGACCTGGTGACGCCCGAGGACGTCGCGAAGTCCGTCCCGTGCGGCAGCGACGTCGCCGAGTTCGTCGAGGCCGTACGCCCCTTCGCCGACGCCGGGTTCACCGAGGTGGCGCTCGTGCAGATCGGCGGCGACCACCAGGACGCCTTCTTCACCTGGGCGGAGAACGAGCTGCTGCCCGCTCTCCGTGAGGCGCTGTAACCCCCCTTACCCGCCAGCCACCGTCAGATCAGTTCCGACCCCATCCGGGAGACCTTCCATGAGCAGCACCGCCGACGACAACCACACCCTCGTCTCCGTCACCGTGAGCAACTGCGCCGCCGCGGACGCCGAGCGGGTCCTGGCCCACCTGACGGCCGAGTTCCCCGACCAGGGCCCCACCAAGAACGGCGCCGACGCCTCCGGTGAGCAGCCCACGGTGTGGACCGCGGAGCTGGACGTGAGCGCCGGTTCGCCGGGCGCCGGCGGTGACGGCGACGGCGACGGCGCCATCGAGGGCACCGTCACCGTGAACGTCCAGGGCGCGCCGCACGAGGTCGCCGCGGTCCGCAAGTCGCTGGCCCGTGTCTACGGCGTCGAGGACGCCGGTTCGAGCTCCGGCGACCAGGAACTCGACAGCGAGTTCACCCTCACACCGCGCTGACGACCGCCGCCCCCGGGCCCGCCGCCGCTCCACCCGAGCGCGCGACGGGCCCGCGGTGTGTCCCCGGTCCCCGGCCGGGGACCGGGGACTCCTGGCAGCAACGGGGCCGGAGCGGGATCAGGCCGGCGACTCGTCGGGGTCGGGGTGTTCGGGGTGCACGGTGTCCGAACTCTCGGCGCCGCGCCGCTGCGTTCCCGCCTCGTCCGTGTCGGGCACGTCGGCGGCGGAGCCGGCTCCCTCGGCGGCCCCGCCGTCCGGCTCCTCCGGCCCGGCCTGCTGATCGGGCAGGTCCCGGGGGACGGGAGCCTCGCGCTCGTCCGGGTTCTCGCTTCGGTACTCCGTCACAACAGCCTCCATTTTTCGCCACCCGGCACGGCCTCGCGCGCGCAGGGGCGAGCGCGCACCGGGTACGGTCGCGGACGCGCTCTGGGTACCGGGGTCGGCGCGGCCGAAACGTATCGCGGAGGCCGGGTGTCGGCGGGTTTCGGTGCGAGCCGCTCGTGCCCGGCAGCGAGGCGCCGGACAGGCCCTAGACTCCAGGCGTGTCAGCACTGGACGAGATCCGCCGCAGCAAGTACATCAGCCTCACGACGTACCGCAAGGACGGGACACCGGTCCCCACTCCGGTCTGGCACGTCGTGCGCGACGACCATGAACTGCTCGTGATCACCGCCGCGGACTCCTGGAAGGTCCGGCGGATCCGGAACAACAGCGCCGTCACGGTCACCGCCTGCGACCTCCGGGGCCGCACCGCTCCGGGCGCCGCCACCCTGCGCGGGACCGCCCGCCTGCTCGACGCCGCCGGGACCGAGGCCGCCCAGGCCGCCGTGGGCCGCAGGTACGTGCTGTCCCGCGTCGGCAACGCGTTCGCCCGGCTGCTGCGTCTGCCGAAGAAGCCGAACATCGGGATCGCCGTCACCTGGTGACGCGCGGCCGGTCCTGACCGCGGCCGCCCTCGCCGCCCGCGCGACCTCTGTACGGAGCACGGCTCCTGGGATAGCGTCGCCTCGGCCACCTGGAATGAATCGTTTCATAACCGTGCGCCGCAGCTCTTGCCCGTACCGCCGCCGCACTCCCCTCACGTCATTGAAAAGCGAGGCGCCATGACAGCGAGCCGTCCGACCGGGACCACCGGGAACACCTCCGCAGCCGGCCCCGCCCGACGCGCCGTCCTCGCCGCGGGGGCGGGAGCGGCGGCCCTCACCGCGGCCGGAGCCCGGTCCGCGCAGCCGGCGTCCGCCGCGGCCGCGCCCCGGCCCGCCACCCCGTCCGCCGCCGCACCGCCGCGTCCGGGCTCCGGCTGGCAGCGGTACGTCCAGGCCCCGTCCTCCCGCACCGTGCGCCCGGTCCGCACCGTCACCTCGCGCGGCGACGTGACCCGGCCGGAGGCCCTGCTCAAGGCGGGCGGGCCGGTGACGGTACTACGCCGCCAGCGCCCGGCCCCGGCCCCGCGCTGGCCCGAGGGGACGACGGCGGAGGCCTCCTCCACCCATGCGGGCAACAGCGGGGGCGACGGGCAGCCCCGCACCTACGACGCCTCCCACGCCGTGGACGGCGACCCCGACACGTTCTGGAACGACGACACTCAGGGCGCCTTCCCGGACACCCTGACCGTGACCCTGCCCGCCGAACGAGAGTTGTCGGGTATCACCGTGCTCTCCAACAGCGACGGCGTCCCGACCGACTTCACCGTCGACGTCTGGCACGACGCGGCCTGGCACCGGGCCGCCAGCTGTTCCGACAACGATGTCAGCCAGCGTGCCGTGCCCTTCTCCGCGCCGCTGCGCGCCTCCCGGGTCCGCCTCACGGTCACGGGCGTCCAGGACACTCCGCAGGGTGCGTTCACCCGGATCAACGAGGTGTGGCCCGAGGCCGTCGACGCGGTGGAACCGCCCAGCGTGACCGTGGACTTCGGCAAGGTCGTCGTCGGCTTCCCGCGCATCCGGTTCGCCGCCGCCTCGGACAACTCGCCCGGCGTGCGCGTCGCGTTCTCCGAGACCCTCCAGTTCCTCACCGACCGCAGCGACTTCACCCGCTCCGACCAGGCGGGCGGGGCGGGCCGGGGCACCGACCAGTTCGCCGTGCCGGCCAAGGGCGCCGACTGGCTGGACCAGAAGGGTTTCCAGGCCGGGGAGAAGGTCTTCGCCGACGGGCTGCACGGCTTCCGTTACCTCAAGATCACGCTGGACGCACTGGCCTCGGACGCCCCGGCCGCTCAGCCCTGGGGCACGGTCGAGATCGACGCCGTGAGCCTGGAGTTCACCGCCTACCTCGGCACCCCGGGCACGTACCGCGGCTGGTTCCTGTGCTCGGACGACGACCTGAACCGGTACTGGTACGGCGCCTCGTACACGAACGAGCTGGTCACCGACGTCTTCCGGCGCGACGACGTCGACCCGCGCGATGCCTGGAGCGCCTCCCTGGAAGGCCGTCTTGTCCTGCACGACGGGCCGAAGCGCGACCGCGACCCCTACGTCGGAGACCTGGCCGTCTCGGCGCGCACCCTCTACCTCACCCATGACGACGCGGCGACCGCCGCCCGTAACGTCCTGGCCGACCTCGCCGACCACCAGCGGGCCGACGGCTGGATACCGCCGGCCTCGATCAACGGCTACACGCTGCCGCTCTTCGACTATCCGCTGTGGTGGGTGACGTGCAGCTGGGACTACGTGCTCTACACCGGCGACCGGGCGTACGCCGCGCGGTACCACCCGAACCTCGTGCGGGTGCTCGACACCTGGTACCCGAGCGTCACCGACGACGCCGGGCTGCTCAGCAAGGGCCTGGGCGGCACGGGCGGGTACGGGGACTACGCCTTCCTCGACCGCACGGGACGGATCACGTACTACAACGCCAACTACGTCCAGGCGCTCCGCGACGGCGCCCGGCTGGCCCGCTTCCTGGGCCACGCCGACGACGCGGCACGCTGGCAGGAGCGGGCCGGGAAGGTCGCCGCCGCGGTCAATACCCACCTGTGGGACGAGGAGGCGGGCGCCTACCTCGACTCCGGGACGGGCCCGGTGCGCCACGCCCAGGACGGCAACGCCATCGCCGTCACCGCGGGGGTCGCCGACGCCGCGCGGGCCGCCTCGGCCCTCGCCCATCTCGACGCCACGACCCGGCGGCCGTACGGCAACGCCTTCATGGACAACGACACGCTCTTCTCCGGCGCCTCGCAGCGCGTGTACGCGTTCACGTCCTACCCGGAGATCGTCGCCAGGTTCGAGACGGGCCGGGCGGACTCCGCGCTGGACCAGATCCGCCGCACGTACGGCTGGATGGACCGCCACGACCCCGGCATCACCCACTGGGAGGGCATCGGCCCGGACGGCTCGCTGTACGAGGGCGCGTACACGAGCATGGCGCACGGCTGGTCGACGGGGGTGCTGCCCGCGCTCACCCATCAGCTCCTCGGCGCCCGGCCGCTCTCGCCCGGCTACGCCACCTGGCTGGTCCGCCCGAACCCCGGGGACGTCGACTGGGCCCAGGGGCAACTCCCCACCCCGCACGGCACGTTGAGCGTCGCGTGGCAGAACTCCCGGTCGGTGTTCTCCCTGACGGTGCGGGTGCCGCACGGGACCCGGGGCGCGGTGGCGCTGCCCGGTGAGCCCGAGGGGCTGAGCGTGCGCCAGGGCCGCAGGACGCTGTGGGACGGCCGGCGCGCCTCGGGCAGCGGGGTGCGGATCGCGGACGGCCGCGTCGAGGTGTCGTCCCTCGGTACAGGGACCCACACGTTCACGGCCGTGCGGCTGCCCGGGAAATAGGCCTGGGTGGGGCTTCGCCGCCGGCGTGGAACAGCGGGGCGTCGGACACGCCGGCGGCGAAGGTAGGCAAGGGCCGGGGATCAGCCCTGCTTGATGACGAACTGGGAGCCGGGTTCGGTCAGGATGTCGCCCTGGGCCGAGTTGGTGATGGTGACCCCGGTCAGCGTGGCGCTGCCGCGAGCGCCGGACATGGCGAGGATGCCGGAGCCGTTGTTCGACTTGTCGATGCTCACGTTGCTGATCCGTACACCGGGCATCTCACCACCCCCCGTCTTGAACTGGATGCCGTCGTAGGTGGAGTCGCGGATGTCGGTGTCGCGGATCGTGACGCCCGGGATGTTCTGTCCCTGCGCGAACAGGGTGATCGCGCCGAACTCCTGGTCCTCGTTCCAGAAGGCGCCGCCGGTGCGGTACAGCCCGTTGTCGGCGATGAGCGTCGTACCGGAGAACGGCAGCGGGTCGTGGTCGGTGGCGAGCATGATCCCGGGGTAGTTCATGGTGTCCGAGATCAGGTTGGACTCGATGGTGTTGCCGTAGCCGCCATAGACGGCGATGCCGTTGGCGCGCCAGGGCAGTTGGACGGTGTTGTTGCGGAAGTGGTTGTCGTGGCCGACGTCGACCGAGGTGTCCTTGACGTACTTGCTGGCCCAGACGGCCATGGCGTCGTCGCCGGTGGTGCGGAACGAGGAGTTGTGGACGGTGGAGTTGCGGGTGCCGTTGGCGAAGTTGACGCCGTCGGCGTAGGTGTCGCGGATGCGGACGCCGTTGAACTCGACGCGGTCGCCGGGGCCCCACAGCTCGGGGATGTTGGAGTAGTCGCGGCCGACCCAGGCACCCACGTTGGCGTGCTCGATCCAGACGTTGGTGATCTTGGTGTCCTTGCCGAAGCGGCCGTTGAGCGCGACGCCGCCCTCGGCGTTGCCGTCACCGCCCCGGATGGTGCCGGAGCCGAAGATCGCGATGTCGGAGATCTTGGTGTTGTCGTCGATGTCGAAGCCGAAGTTGCCCTCGTGCGGGTGGTTGATGCCGCCCGCGTCCTGGGGCGCGATGAGGGAGGAGAGCTGGGAGTGCCACATGCCGGCGCCCTTGAGGGTGACGTCGCGGATGCCGACCTGGTTGTACTGGCCGCGGTTGAGCGGGTCGTCGGTGAGGATCTTCTTCTCCTGGCGCCACTGGCCGGCCGGGATCCAGACGCACGGGATCGTCCCCGCCTGGTCGGCCGTCACGGCGCGCTGGATGGCGTCCGCGTCGTCGATGCCGTCGTTGGGCACGGCTCCGTACTCGGTGATGGAGACGCACTCGGCGGGCTTGGCGGCAGGCGCCGCGACCTGCTCCAGGTCGATCAGGTCGACGACGTAGAAGGCGGCGGTGTCGCCGCTGTCGCGCTGGAGCCGGAACGTCGTGCCCTCGGGGTAGGTGTCGGTGAGCAGGGCGTGGGACTCGTCGAAGAGTCGGCGGGCGTCGCCGCCGGGCCGGTTGGTCAGACCCTCCGGGTCGTCGGTGGTGCCGTAGAGCCAGCTGTGCTTCGAGGAGAGGGTCAGCTTGCGCACGAACGTGCCGTCGGCGTAGAGGCTGAGCGTCGCCTCCTGGCCGCCGCCCGCGGCGGCGTCGGGGATCGAGTTGCGCACGACGATGGAGTTCGAGGGCGTGGTGGAGGTGAACTCCACGTACTGGCCGGTGGAGTTCAGGCGGACCGACTTGCGGCCCGAGGACTCGGTGGCGAAGTTCGTGTGCCCGAAGGTGCGCAGGGCGTCGGAGGTGAGCAGGGTGCCGTTGGTCCGCCCGTCCTCCGCCTCGTACTCGGTGTAGGGCACGGCCGCGCCGCGTCCGACCACCAATGTCCGGGCGAAGGTGTTGTTGTTCTCGTTGGTCTCGGCGACTTTGTTCGTGGCGTCGGCAGTGGCGGTGAGTGCGGCGCCGCCGTCGGTGGCGGTCCAGCTGCCGCCGATCGGCACGGTCGCCGAGGCGCCGGCGGCGATGGCGTCCGCCGTACCGGTCAGGGTGGACCCGCCGACGGTGAGCTGGGTGACGGTGCCGGCGGGCGCCGCGCTGGTGCCGCGGTTGTGCACGGTGACGGCGAAGGTGACCTTGGCGCCGACGGCCGGGCTGCCGGGCGTGGTCGAGATCCCGGTGATCGCGAGGTCCGGCCCGGGCGCCTGGGTGACGACCAGCTTCGTGTCGGCGTTGCGACTGTTGTTGGAGTTGTCCAGTTCGGCCACGGCGTCCGTCGGGTCGACGACCGCGGAGACACCGTAGCTGCCCATCGGGCGGGTGCCGACCTTGACCGGCACCTTGACGGACGCGCCGGCGGCGAGGGCGCCCACGGAGGCGCTGCCGGCGACCGCGCCTTCGAGGCTGACGTTCACCGTGGTGGCGGGCGAGGCGGCGGTGCCGCTGTTGCGGACCGTCGCGTCGACCGTGACCTGGTCCGCCTCGGACGGGGCCGCGGGCGACCACGTCAGATCGGTGACGGTCAGGTCGGGGGCGGGCGCCGCCGAGCCGACGACCTGGAACTCGGCGATCTGGCCGCCGCCCGCTCCGCTGTTGCCGGAGAACTGCAGCCGTACGTCCGCGTAGCGGCCGCTGACCGGGATCGTCACGGTGTTCCGGTTCGCCGCCGGGTCGAAGGTGTACGTGGCCCGGTCCTTCAGTGAGGTGAAGTCGGTGCCGCCCGCCTTGCGGCCGAGGACCTGGAGGGTCTGGGTGCGGGTGCTCCAGGCCGCGTCCGGGTCGAGCTTGAGGACGACTCCGCTCAGGTCGGCGTCGGCCCCGAGTTTGACGGTCAGCGCGGACGACTGGCCGCTCGCCTCCCAATAGGTGCCCGTGTTGCCGTCGTTGGCGTTGGGAGCGACGTAGTTCTGCGTCGTCGACGTCGCCTCGATCGGCTTGCGCAGGGCGAGGTCGGTGCCGGCCGGCGGCGGGTCCTGCGGACCGCCGTCCCCGGCCGCGCCGCGCACCTCCACCTCGGACAACTGGGCGGCGTTCCAGCCGCTGTTGTCGCTGATCCGCACCCGTACGTACCGGGTCGCGGCCGTGACGCCGACCGTGACGCTGTTGCCGGAGCCCGGGGTGAAGGACCGCTGCGCCGCGGCGGCGAGCGTGGTGAAGTCCCGCCCGTCCGCGCTGCCCTGGACGGCGACGGTCTCGGTGCGGGCCTCCCAGGAGGCGGGAAGCTTCAGGACCACGCCGTCGATGTCGACGCTCCGCCCCAGATCGATCTGGACCCACTGGGGGAAGGAGCCGGCCGGGCCCTCCCAGTAGGTGGCCTGGCTGCCGTCGGTGACGTTGCCCGCGGGGTAGCCGTCGTGCGTGCCGCCGGCCGTGACGGGTCTGCCGAGTGCCACGTTCTGTTCCGTCGCCGCCTGCGCCGTCGCGGGCACCGTTCCGAGGGCCAGCAGCCCCGCCGTCACCGCCCCGGCAAGCCATCGCCACCTATGACGTGCCCCTGACATATCTGTCATGACCGCTCCCGCCATCCATGTATTGAGTTGCGCTGTTAATTTTTTGCGTACTTTAGATGGACAGATTCGAGGTATGGGTAAGTCATGTCAACGGTTGCGACATCTTTTGCTGCCGCGACGGGGTCGGGCCGTGCCTAGAGGTTCGGCGCCCGCCAGGCAAGGTAAAGAAGGTCACACCCGCGCCGTCTGCTGCGGACCGACGGATCTGGCCTAGCATCCGAGCATGACGGTCCTGCCTGACGACGGCCTCTCCCTGGCAGCCGAGTTCCCTGACGCGACACACGAGCAGTGGCAGCACCTGGTCGCGGGTGTGCTGCGCAAGTCGGGCAAGGAAGTCTCGGCCGACGGAGCGGAAGACGCCCTGTCCACCGCGCTGGAGGACGGGTTGCGCGCCCGTCCCCTGTACACAGCCCGCGACGACGCTCCCCCCGCCGGCCTGCCCGGCTTCGCCCCCTTCGTGCGCGGCGGCCGCGCCGAGGGGAACACCGCGGGCGGCTGGGACGTACGCCAGCGGCACACCGTCGCCGACTCCTCCTCGGTCCTCGCCGACCTGGAGAACGGCGTCACCTCCCTGTGGCTGGCCATCGGCGACGACACCCGCTTCCCCGCCGCGGCCCTCGCCGCCGCGCTCGACGGCGTCTACCTCGACCTGGCCGCCGTCGTGCTCGACGCGGGCGCCGGGACCGAGGCCGCCGCGCGCCAACTGCTGCGCCTGTACGAGGAGAAGGGCGTCGCCCCCGAAGCGGCCCGGGGCAACCTCGGCGCCGACCCGCTCGGCCACGAGGCCCGCACCGGACAGCCCTGCGACAGCGCGCCCGTCGCCGAACTGGCGCGGCTGTGCGCCGGACGGTACCCGGGGCTGCGCGCGCTGACCGTGGACGCGCTGCCGTACCACGAGGCGGGCGGTTCGGCCGCGCAGGAGCTGGGCTGCTCCCTCGCCACCGGCGTCGCCTACCTGCGCGGACTGACCGAGGCCGGGCTGAGCGTCGAAGAGGCGCTCGCGCAGCTGGAGTTCCGCTACGCGGCCGGCGCCGACCAGTTCCTCACCATCGCCAAGTTCCGGGCCGCGCGCCGGCTCTGGGCCCGGGTCGCCGAGGCGTGCGGGGCGCCGCGCTCGGGCGCGCAGCTCCAGCACGCGGTGACCTCGCCGGTGATGATGACCCGGCGCGACCCGTGGGTGAACATGCTGCGGACCACGATCGCGGCGCTGGGCGCGGGAGTGGGCGGCGCGGACTCCGTGACGGTGCTCCCCTTCGACCACGCGCTGGGGCTGCCGGACGCGTTCGCCCGGCGGATCGCCCGCAACACCTCCACCATCCTCGTCGAGGAGTCGCACCTCGCCCGGGTGATCGACCCGGCGGGCGGCTCCTGGTATGTGGAGCGCCTGACCGACGAACTCGCCCACGCCGGCTGGGAGTTCTTCCAGCAGATCGAGCGGGACGGCGGACAGGCGGCGGCGCTGCGCTCCGGTCTGGTCCGGGACCGGCTGGCCGAGACGTGGTCCGCGCGGAGCGAGCGGCTCGCCACGCGGCGCGAACCGGTCACCGGCGTCAGCGAGTTCCCGCACCTGGCGGAGAAGCCCGTCGTGCGTGAGCCGGTGCCGGCGCCGCCCTCCGGCGGGCTGCCCCGGGTCCGCCGCGACGAGGCGTTCGAGGCGCTGCGGGTCCGGGCCGAGGCCCACCTCGCCGCGACCGGCGCCCGGCCCCGCGTGTATCTGGCCGCCCTCGGCCCCGCCGCCGCCCACACCGCCCGCCTCTCCTTCGCGGCCAACCTCTTCCAGGCCGGCGGCGTCGAGACCGTCACCGAGGGCACCTTCGAGGAGAGCGGCGCGCGGGAGGTGTGCCTGTGCTCCAGCGACACCGTCTACGCGGAGCAGGCCGCGCAGAGCGCGCGGGAGCTGCGCGCGGCGGGCGCCGGACACGTGTTCCTCGCCGGCCGCCCGGGCACGTGTCCCGGCGTCGACACCTACGTATTCGCCGGCTGTGACGCCGTGGCCGTGCTCGGCGCCACGCTCGACCGCATGGGAGTCTCCCGATGACCGCCCCCCGCATCCCCGACTTCTCCGCGATCGAGCTGGGGACCCCGGCGCCGGCCACCGCCGCCGACGAGTGGCACACCGCGGTGAAGCGGGCCGCCGACGGCGACGACCTGGGCTGGGAGACGCCGGAGGGCATCGCGGTCAAGCCGCTCTACACCGAACAGGACCTGGCGGGCCTGGACTTCCTGGACACGGTGCCGGGCGTGGCCCCGTACCTGCGCGGCCCGTACCCGACGATGTACGTGAACCAGCCGTGGACGATCCGGCAGTACGCGGGTTTCTCCACGGCCGAGGAGTCGAACGCCTTCTACCGGCGCAACCTCGCGGCCGGCCAGAAGGGGCTGTCCGTCGCCTTCGACCTGCCCACGCACCGGGGCTACGACAGCGACCATCCGCGGGTCACGGGCGACGTCGGCATGGCGGGTGTCGCCATCGACTCCATCTACGACATGCGCCAGCTCTTCGACGGCATCCCGCTGGACCGCATGTCGGTGTCGATGACGATGAACGGCGCCGTGCTGCCCGTGCTCGCGCTGTACATCGTCGCGGCGGAGGAGCAGGGTGTGCCGGCCGAGAAGCTGGCGGGGACCATCCAGAACGACATCCTCAAGGAGTTCATGGTCCGCAACACCTACATCTACCCGCCGAAGCCGTCGATGCGGATCATCTCCGACATCTTCGCGTACACCTCGCAGCGGATGCCCCGCTACAACTCGATCTCCATCTCCGGGTACCACATCCAGGAGGCGGGCGCGACGGCCGACCTGGAGCTGGCCTACACCCTGGCCGACGGGGTGGAGTACATCCGGGCGGGGCGCGAGGCGGGTCTGGACGTGGACGCGTTCGCGCCGCGGCTCTCGTTCTTCTGGGCGATCGGCATGAACTTCTTCATGGAGATCGCCAAGCTGCGCGCGGCGCGGCTGCTGTGGGCGAAGCTGGTCGGGCAGTTCGACCCGAAGAACGCCAAGTCCCTCTCCCTGCGCACCCATTCGCAGACCTCGGGCTGGTCGCTGACCGCGCAGGACGTGTTCAACAACGTCACCCGTACCTGTGTGGAGGCGATGGCGGCGACCCAGGGGCACACCCAGTCGCTGCACACGAACGCGCTCGACGAGGCGCTCGCGCTGCCCACCGACTTCTCCGCGCGCATCGCCCGCAACACGCAGCTGCTGCTCCAGCAGGAGTCGGGGACGACCCGGGTGATCGACCCGTGGGGCGGCAGCGCGTACGTGGAGAAGCTGACGTACGACCTCGCCCGGCGCGCCTGGGGCCACATCCAGGAGGTCGAGGCGGCCGGCGGGATGGCCAAGGCGATCGACGCGGGCATCCCGAAGCTGCGCATCGAGGAGGCCGCGGCGCGCACCCAGGCCCGGATCGACTCCGGGCGCCAGCCGGTGATCGGGGTCAACAAGTACCGGGTGGACTCCGACGAGCAGATCGACGTCCGGGCCGTCGACAACTCCTCCGTGCGGGCCCAGCAGATCGCCAAGTTGCGCAGGCTGCGCGAGGAGCGCGACGAGGCCGCCTGCCAGGACGCGCTCGCCGCCCTCACCCGGGCGGCCGGCGGCGAGGGCAACCTGCTCGAACTCGCGGTGGACGCGGCGCGCGCGAAGGCGACCGTCGGGGAGATCTCCGACGCCCTGGAGAAGGTCTACGGGCGCCACGCGGGCCAGATCCGTACGATCTCCGGCGTGTACCGCAACGAAGCAGGCGAGTCCCCGTCCGTGGACCGCACCCGCGCCCGTGTCGACGCGTTCGCCGAGGCCGAGGGGCGCCGGCCGCGCATCCTGGTCGCCAAGATGGGCCAGGACGGTCATGACCGCGGCCAGAAGGTGATCGCGACCGCCTTCGCCGACCTGGGCTTCGACGTGGACGTGGGCCCGCTGTTCCAGACCCCGGGCGAGGTGGCGCGGCAGGCCGTCGAGGCGGACGTGCACATCGTCGGGGTGTCGTCGCTGGCCGCCGGGCACCTCACCCTCGTACCGGCGCTGCACGAGGCGCTCGCCGAGGAGGGGCGCGCCGACATCATGATCGTGGTGGGGGGTGTCATCCCGCCGCAGGACGTCGCCACGCTCCGGGAGATGGGCGCCGCGGCGGTCTTCCCGCCCGGCACGGTGATCCCGGACGCCGCGCGTGACCTGGTGGAACGCCTCGCGGCCGACCTCGGCCACGATCCCGTCGCGGCCCTGTGAGCCGGTGAGTCCATGGCCATCGACCTCGACACGTATGTCAAAGGTGTGCTCGACGGGAAGCGGGCGCTCGTCGCCCGCGCGATCACCCTCGTCGAGTCGACCCGGCCCCAGCACCGGGCGCTGGCGCAGCAGTTGCTGACCGAGCTGCTGCCGCACAGCGGCCGGGCGCGGCGGATCGGCGTCAGCGGGGTGCCCGGGGTGGGCAAGTCGACGTTCATCGACGCGTTCGGCACGATGCTGACCGGGCTCGGGCACCGGGTGGCGGTGCTCGCCGTCGACCCGTCGTCCAGCAGGACCGGTGGGTCGATCCTCGGTGACAAGACGCGCATGGAGCGGCTCGCCGTCGACCCGGCGGCCTTCGTCCGCCCCTCCCCCACCGCCGGCACGCTGGGCGGTGTCGCCAAGGCCACGCGCGAGTCGATCGTCGTCATGGAGGCCGCGGGGTACGACGTGGTGCTGGTGGAGACCGTCGGTGTCGGCCAGTCCGAGACGGCGGTCGCCAATATGGTCGACTCGTTCCTGCTGCTGACGCTGGCGCGCACGGGCGACCAGTTGCAGGGCATCAAGAAGGGCGTCCTGGAGCTGGCCGACGTGGTCAGCGTGAACAAGGCCGACGGCCCGCACGAGCGTGACGCCCGGGCCGCCGCGCGCGAACTGGCGGGCGCGCTGCGCCTGATGCACGGCAAGGACGCCTTCTGGACGCCGCCGGTGCTCAGTTGCAGCGCGCGGGAGTCGACCGGCCTCGACGCCGTGTGGGAGCGGCTCGAACAGCACCGGAGCCTGCTCGACTCCACCGGGCGCCTGGCCGCGCGCCGCCGCGACCAGCAGGTCGACTGGACCTGGACCATGGTCCGCGACGAGCTGCTCGGCAGCCTGCGGGCCGACCCGTCGGTCCGCGCCCTGGCACCCGGCCTGGAGGAGCGGGTCCGGGCCGGTGACCTCACCGCGACCCTGGCGGCGGAGCGCATCCTGGACGCGTTCCGGGGCCGCTGAGCGGTTGCCCTGCGTGGTAGCCTGAGCCGTTTGGGCGGTCCCAGTTCATCGGTCAGTCACCCCTGTCGGGCCTTCCCCGGTACGTTCCCCTTACGGAAGGCACTTCATGAACCACCCGGATCGCGACGGCTCCCCCGTCACCTCGTTCGCGGATCTGGGCCTGCCGGCCGAGGTGCTGCGCACGCTCGCCGAGCACGGGGTGCACGAGCCTTTCCCGATCCAGGCGGCGACGGTGCCCGACGCTCTCGCCGGCCGCGACGTGCTGGGGCGCGGGCGCACCGGCTCCGGCAAGACCCTCGCCTTCGGGCTGCCGTTGCTCGCGCGGACGGCCGGGCGGCGCGCCGAGGCCAAGCAGCCTCTCGCGCTGGTCCTCGTACCGACCCGGGAACTGGCGCAGCAGGTGAGCGAGGCGCTCGCGCCGTACGCGCGGGCGCTGCGGCTGCGGATGGCCACGGTGGTCGGCGGCATCTCCATCGGCCGGCAGGTCGCCGCGCTGCGAGACGGTGCGGAGGTCGTCGTCGCCACCCCGGGCCGGCTGCACGACCTGATCGACCGCAAGGCGTGCCGCCTGCACCGGGTCCGGATCACCGTTCTCGACGAGGCCGACCAGATGTGCGACATGGGGTTCCTGCCGCAGGTCACCGACGCCCTCGACCAGGTGCACGCCGACGGTCAGCGGATGCTGTTCTCGGCCACCCTGGACCGCGACGTCGAGGAGTTGGTCGGCCGTTATCTGCACGCGCCCGTCGAGCACAGCGCCGATCCGGCGACGAGTGCGGTCACGACGATGGACCATCACGTCCTGGTCGTCCACGGCCCCGACCGGTACGCCGTCACCACCGAGATCGCCGCCCGGGACGGCCGCGTCCTGCTGTTCCTGGACACCAAGCACGGCGTCGACCAGCTCACCCGGCACCTGCGGGCCAGCGGGGTGCACGCGTCGGCCCTGCACAGCGGCAAGTCGCAGCCGCAGCGCTCCCGTACCCTCGCGCAGTTCAAGGCCGGCCAGGTCACCGCGCTGGTGGCGACCAACGTGGCGGCCCGGGGCCTGCACATCGACGACCTCGACCTGGTGGTCAACGTCGACCCGCCCACCGACGCCAAGGACTATCTGCACCGCGCGGGCCGTACCGCCCGGGCCGGGGAGTCCGGCCGGGTCGTCACGCTCGTCCTGTCGGGTCAGCGCCGCGACCTGGGCCAGGTGCTGACCGAGGCGGGCATCGAGGCGGCCGTCTCCAAGGTGCGCTCGGGCGAGGCGGAGCTGAGCCGCATCACCGGCGCCAAGGCCCCCTCGGGCAAGCCCCTCGACAGCGCGCCCGCCGCGGAGAAGCCCAAGAACACCAACGCCCCGTTCCGGGGGCTCGGCACCAGCAAGGACACCGCGCGCGGCAAGTCCCGCAAGTCCGGCGAGGCCCGCAAGCTGGCCGAGGCGCGCAAGGCGGCGCAGGTGCGGCGCGAGCGCTGAGCACCGGCGCCGCACCCCGGCGGCTCAGCTCTGCCGCGTGGTCGCGGGTACCTGCCCCGCCTTGTCGACCACCGCGTGGCCGAGCACCGCGGTGCTGGACATGAGGGTCCCGGCCTTGCCGTACCGGGTGTCCCGCATCAGGTAGCTGCGGGAGCCGAGGAAGGTGAGGTCCTCCTTGTCGAAGACCCACTCCGTGCGGGTGCCGAAGGTGGTGTCGGCCCGGGAGATCCCGACGCCGTGCCGGCCGAGGGCGTCGTGGGCCGCGGGGGCCTGCTCGACGCCGGGGATCCTGGCCGCCGCCCGGTAGAGCGCGGCGCCCGTCCTGGGCGGCATGAGCGCGCCGACGAGGGAACCGATCTCCTCGAAGACAGCCTGGTCGCGCTCGACGCCGTCGAACTTCGGTGTCTTGTCGTACAGGTAGGCGAGGAGCTTGTCGGGGTCGGTGGGCAGCGACGCCAGCCAGCGGTAGGTGGGGCGGCTCAGACCGGCGGGGGTGCCGTCGTCGTCGCCCAGCTCGGCGTTGAGGGCGTACGGTTTGCCGCCGTCGGTCCTGGCGACACCGAGCTTGTGGAGCGGCCCCGGGCGCTGCGCGCTCCACGTCTCCCGCTCCTCCAGCGGGCCGACGACGGCCTTGCCGCTGGTCAGGTCGGCTCCCTTGCCCTTCTCGCGGGTGTAGACGAACTGGTCGTCGCCCACCTGGAGGGCGTCGCCCTTGCTCGCGGCGAGGGAGATCCGGTCCAGCAGGACCGCGGCGGACGAGGCGCCCGACGCACCCTGCTGCCGGGTCGCCGTGGTGGCCGGGGCGTCGTCGTGGGTGAGGACGACGCCCGTGGTGAGGACGCCGCCCAGCACCAGCGCCGTGACCGGCACCAGGAGGGCGGGGCGCAGCAGGCGGCGGGCGGGGCGGGGCCGGGGGGCGGCCTGGTCGTGGTCGATGCGCTGCATCAGTCGTTCCTTGTGCTGGAGGTGCTGCGCGCGCGGGAGGTCCCGGGAGGCCGGGGCCGGCAGCAGCCGGGCGAGCTCCACGAGGTCGGCGTCGCGCTCCGCCGTCCCGGTGTCCGCGGCCGGGGTGCTGTCGTGCTGGTCGGTCATGCCGTTTCCTCCCTCACGGGCAGGGCCGCGAGTGCGGCGTCACCTGTCATCTCTCCGCGGGCGGCGCGGGGTTCCGGATTCTTCTGCGCCTCGTCGGCGAGGCTGGCGAGCCTGGCGCGGGCCCGCGACAGGCGCGAGCGCACGGTGCCGACGGGGATGCCGAGCGCCTCGGCGGTCTGCTGGTAGTCCAGGCCCGACCACACGCACAGGGTCAGCACCTCCCGCTCCGGTCGGCGCAGCCGGTCCAGGGAGTCCTGGACGGCGGCCAGGCGCCGCGCGTCGTCGACCCGTCCCTCGACCTCGGGGGCGAAGTCCGCGACCACGGGCGGCCGGCGCTGCCGGGCCAGGAACGCCACCCGGCGGCGCAGCCCGCGCCGGGCGTTCTCCGCCTTGTGCGTGGCGATGCCCAGCAGCCACGGGCGCAGAGAGCCTTCCTCTGGGTGCAGCCGCTCCCGTGCCCGCCAGGCGGTCAGGAACGTCTCCGACATGATGTCTTCCGCTGTCGACCAGTCGCCGGTGAGCCACAGGGCGTGCCGGTAGACGGGGCCGGCGCACAGCTCGTACAGCTCGGCGAACGCACCGCGTTCACCGGCGCGCACGCGCCTGCGCAGATCGTTTTCTGAGTCCCTCACATCCATGACCTCTCCGCCGTCCCGGCGGAGTTCCTGTGATCTGCGCCATGCCTGTACGTGTGTGCGGCGGACTTCACCGTACTGGTCCGCTCAGCGTGCTACGCCGAGCCCGTTGAGCAGCATGGGCAGGGAGGCGTGCAGTTCCCGCTGCCAGTACGGCCAGGCGTGGGTGCCCGGACCGTAGAAGTGGGTCGTCAGGTGGCGGGCGCCGAGGCGGTGGAGCCGGTCGGCGAGGGCCTGGTTCTGCCGGCCGAAGTCCGCTTCGAGATCGCTGGTGGCGCCCGGCGCGTCCAGCGGTCCTGTGGTGCCGTCGCCGCACGAGAGGTAGACGGGGAGCGAGGTGAGGCGCCCGGCCAGGTGGAAGGGGTCGTGGGCCGCCCAGACGCGGCGCTGCGCGACGGGGTCGCCCCAGACCCGCAGGGGGTCACCGCCCTGGCCCGCGAAGAAGCCCAGGATGCGCGCGGTCGACTCCTCGTTCAGGAGCGGGTGCACGGAGCCGGAGTACGCCGCGGCGGCCCGGAACATGCCCGGGTGCCGGGCCGCGTACATCAGTGCTCCCTGGCCGCCCATGGACAGGCCCGCCACGACGCGCCGGCTGCCCGCTCCCCAGTCGCGTTCCAGAACCCGGCGCAGTTCCTGGGTGTGGAAGGTCTCCCAGGCGGGGTCGCCGCCCTTGCCGTGGTTCCACCAGTCGCTGTACCAGCCGTTCCAGCCGGCTTCGGGCATGACCACGAGGACGTCGCGCAGGCTCTTGATACCGGCGACGTCGGTCTGGTCCGTCCATGACGTGTAGTCACCGCAGCAGCCGTGCAGGAGCCAGAGGGTGGGCCAGTGCCTGCGGTGGTCGGCGGGGTTCCAGCCGTCCGGGGTGAGCAGCCGGACCTGGACCGTGCGGCCGCCGAGCGCGGCCGAGCGGACGGACAGATCGAGCTGCCGGTCCGCGACCCGGGTCGTGGCGACGACCTCGGCGCCGCCGCGGGGACCGGCCGCCGCGGCCGGTGCGTGCGGTGCCAGGGTGAACAGCAGCGCGACCAGGACGAGCAGCATGCCTCTGGCACGGCGGAGCGGGGCGGCGGTCCGGGAGGTCACCAGTGCGTCGTACGCGCCCATGCCTGACGGTCTGCTGTTCATATGCTCCCCCTCGGGTCACCGCCGACGGACGGCGGCCGGGGTCCGGGCCGCCGGATCCCCGCAACGGTGCGTGGGAGCGCGACCGGCAGTCAAGGCATGTACACGTAATTCATCCGGCGGCCGTGCGCGGCTGGACGGGCCGTCGGCCGTGCGGACCGGCCGGCCGGCCGGGCGGGGCCCCCGCCCCCGCCGCTCCACTCCCCCGGCCCGCGGGCCCCGCCGAACCGTCCACGCGACCCACCGGCCGCGCCGAACCGGCCCACCCGCCCCGCCGGACCCCGCCGAACCCACTGGCCCGGCCAGAGGCACCCCACCTCGCCAGGCCGCCCGCCTACCCCGCCGGCGGCGCCGTGCTCTGCCGGACGACCAGGCTCGTCGCCAGTTCCAGCCGGGTCGTCACCGGGTCCTGCACCCGCAGCCGCATGAGCATCTGCACCGCTTCCTCGGCCATCTGCCGCAGCGGCTGGTGCACCGTCGTCAGGGCGGGGCTGGACCACTGGGCGAGCGGCACGTCGTCGTAGCCGACCACCGAGAGGTCCTCGGGGACGCGCAGGCCGCGCAGCCGCGCCGCCTCCAGCACGCCGAGGGCCTGCAGGTCGCTGCCGGCGAAGACCGCGGTCGGCGGCTCGGGCAGGTCGAGGAGGTCCACCGCGCGCTCGCGGCCGCCCTCGACGTGGAAGTCGCCGTACCGCACGAGGTCCGGGTCGGCGGGGAGCCCGGCCATGCTCAGCGCCGAGCGGTAGCCGTCGAGCCGGGCCAGCGAGCAGAGCATGTCGCCGGGGCCCGTGATGATGCCGATCCGCCGGTGTCCGAGGTCGATCAGGTGGCGGGTGGCGACCAGGCCGCCGTTCCAGTTGGCCGAGCCGACCGAGGGCACGTCCGGGTCGGGGTCGCCGGCCGGGTCGATGATGACGAAGGGGATGGACCGCGACCGCAGCCGCTGCTTCACCTCGGCGGGCAGCGCCGAGAAGACCAGGACCACCCCGCGCGGCCTGCGCTGCAACACGCCCTCGATCCACTCCGGCCCCGGCGCCTGGCGCGTGCCGCTCTCGGTCAGCACCACGCTGGCCTGGTGGGCCTTGGCGACCTTCTCCACGCCCCGGATGAGTTCCAGGGCCCAGACGCTCTCCAGTTCGTGGAAGACCAGCTCGATGAGGGGCGCCTCGCGGGCGGCCCGGGTCGTGCGCCGGTAGGCGTGCTCCTCCAGGAGACGCTCCACCCGCACCCGGGTCTGCCCGGCGACGTCCTGGCGCCCGTTCAGCACCTTCGAAACTGTCGAAATGGAGACCCCCGCCTCCTGGGCCACTTGCGCCAGGGTGATCCGGCCCAGCTCCTCGTCATCTCGCATGTTGAGGAGCATAAGGCACCGCCAACTCCCGCCGTCTCGTAACGCTTTGGTAACTCGGCGACGCGGGGTTGACCCCTCCATGGCCGACACCTAGCGTCCCGCTGTGTGAACTTTCGGTACATGGACCGAAAGAGTTTCGAGAGGCGACACCATGACTCTACGCGCACGGCTGCCGAGATCGGCCGCCGCCGGCGGGGCGGCGCTGGCCCTGCTGCTCACCCTGGCCGGCTGCGGTGGCTCCGACTCGGCCGGGGGCGGCGACGGGAAGATCCACGTCCTGGTCTACGGGGACTCGGCGAACAAGGTGGAGAAGCAGCTGATCGCCGACTTCAACAAGAAGTCCAAGGTCAAGGCGGTCCTGGACACCATCCCCGGCGCCGACTACCAGGCCAAGCTGCAGACGATCATCAGCAGCAAGCAGGCCCCGGACGTCTTCTACAACTGGGGCGGCGGCAGCATCAAGCCGTTCGTCGACGCGGGTCTGCTGCTCCCCCTCGACGATTTCATCGCCAAGGACCCCGGTCTGAAGTCGAACTTCCTGCCGTCCGTCTTCAACAGCGCCGAGGTGGACGGCAAGCCGTACGGCATACCGATGCGCGGCACCCAGCCCGTGCTCCTCTTCCACAACAAGAAGGTCCTCGACGCGGCCGGCGTCGAGCCGCCGACCACCTGGGACGGGCTGCTCAGCGCCGTCAAGAAGCTCAAGTCCGAGGGCGTCACGCCGATCGCGCTCGGCGGCGGCGACCGGTGGCCGACCCTCATGTGGTTCGAGTACCTCTACGACCGGATCGCCGGCCCCGACCTGTTCCAGCAGGCCGTCAAGGGCGACAAGGACGTGTGGGCGAGCGCCGACAGCAAGAAGGCGCTCGGCATGATCCGGGAGCTGGTCGACGCGGGGGCCTTCGGCTCCAACTACGACTCCGTGAAATTCACCGACCAGGGCTCGCCCACCCTGCTCGCCACCGGCAAGGCCGGGTTCGAGCTGATGGGTTCCTGGGAGTACTCGACGCAGCAGGAGGCGCATCCCGCCTTCGCCAAGAAGGACTTCGGGTACACCTCCTTCCCGACGGTCGCGGGCGGCAAGGGCGCGGCGGGCGATCTCGTCGGCAACACCAACAACTTCTACTCCGTCCTGAAGAAGACGAAGTACCCCGACGCCGTCGCGGAGTTCCTCAAGATGCAGTACTCGGACACGTTCGTGAAGGCGCACCTGGGCATCGGCAACCTGCCGACCACGACGAACACGGCCGACCACCTCGACGAGGCCGCGAGCCCCGACTACGCCAAGTTCCAGTACGACCTGGTGAAGAAGGCGCCGTCGTTCCAGCTGTCGTGGGACCAGGCCTACCCGCAGTCCGCGGCGACCTCGATGTACCAGGCGATCCAGCAGTTCTTCAACGGGCAGCTGGACGAGGACGGCTTCATCAAGGCGATGCAGGCCCTGCCCACGTCATGACCGGTGACCTCATGACCGGCCGGCGCACGACCGGCAGACGCCCGCGCACCTCCGCCGTCCCCGACCCCGGCCGCGTCCGCGGCTCCGGCGCCGGGGTGGGCCGCCCGGGCGTCGGCTGGGCCGTCCCCGCCGCCCTCTTCTTCGCCCTCTTCGCCCTCGTCCCGCTGATCCTGGTCGCCGTGCTGTCGTTCGCCAGCTGGAACGGTCTGACGGACCCGGAGTTCGTCGGCCTCGACAACTGGCGGCGGATCTTCGCCGATCCCGTGATGGTCCAGAGCCTGTGGCTGAGCGTCCTGCTGACCGTGCTGGGCGTCGCGGTGCAGACCCCGCTCAGCCTGCTCCTCGGGGTCTGGGCCGCCGGGCACCAGCGCAACAGGGCCGTCCTGTCCGCCATCTACTTCGTGCCGCTGCTGCTCTCCGCGGCCGCCGTCTCCGTCCTGTGGCGCGCCGTCCTCGACCCGAACTTCGGCGTACCGGCCCAGGCCACCTGGCTGTTCGGCGACGGCAACCTCTTCGGCCACCAGGCCACGGCCATCGGTGTCCTGGTCTTCGTCAGCACCTGGCAGTTCACACCGCTGCACACGCTGATCTACCAGGGCGCCGCCCGCGCCGTGCCGCCGGTCCTCTACCAGGCGGCGCAGATCGACGGGGCGGGCACCGTGCGCCAGTTCTTCCACATCACGCTGCCGCAGCTGCGCAACAGCATCATCACCTCGGGGATCCTGATGGTGGTCGGCGGCCTCACCACGTTCGACACGGTGCTCATCCTGACCCAGGGCGGGCCCGGCACGGACACCACCATCAGCGCGTACTACATGTACCAAAAGGCGTTCAAGAGCTTCGACTACGGATCGGCCTCGGCGGTCGGACTCCTCCTGGTCCTGGTCGCCACGATCGTCTCCCTCGTCATGGTGCGGCTGTCCGGCTACGGCAAGATGAACAGCCAGATGGAGGGCCTGTGACGACCCCCAGGGCGACGGCGGGCCGCCGCCGCGAACGCCCCAACTACTTCGCCGGCCTGGGCTCGCTGGTCTGGCTCTTCCTGGTCGGCCTGCCGCTGTACGTGATGCTGGTGGCCACGTTCCAGTCGCGCTCCGACTACGGCGCCAACGGCCCGCTGTCGCTCCCGCACCACTTCACGCTCGACAACTACGTCGACAACTTCAACAGCGGCTTCGGCCGGTACTTCTTCAACACCCTGGTCGTCACGGTCTGCGTGGTCGGCATCGTCCTGCTGCTCGTTCCGCCGCTCGCGTACGCCATCGTGCGCGGCACCGGCCGGCTCACCGGCGGCGTGTTCCGCCTGTTCCTGCTGGGCCTCGCGATCCCCGCGCAGGCCGTCATCGTGCCGATGTTCTACGTGATCAGCGAGGCGGGCCTCTACGACAACCTGATCGGCGTCATCCTGCCGACGGCCGCGTTCGCCATGCCCGTGTGCACCCTCATCCTGACCGGGGCCATGCGGGACATCACGCCCGAGCTGTACGAGGCGATGACGATGGACGGCGCCTCGCCCCGGCGGATCTTCTTCCGCCTGGTGCTGCCGCTCTCCCGCAGCGGGATCTCCACGATCACCGTGTACTCCGCGCTCCAGGCGTGGAACGGCTTCCTCTTCCCGCTGGTCCTCACCCAGTCCGCGGACTCCAAGGTCATCACCATGGGGCTCTACGACTTCCAGACCGAACACGGCGTCGACATCCCGGGCCTGCTCTCCGCGGTCGTGCTGTCCATGCTCCCCATCCTGATCGTCTACCTGTTCGCCCGTCGTGCCCTGGTCCAGGGGCTGATGGGAGTCGGAGGAAAGTGACCGACCACATGATCCGAGCGGACCGCGCGCCCGATCCGGCCCCCGTCCCGCTCTGGCGCGACCCGGATGCCGCCCCCGGGGACCGGGCCGACGCCCTGCTCGCCGCGATGACCCTGGACGAGAAGATCGCCCAGCTCTACGGCGTCTGGGTCGGGGCCTCGGCCGAGGGCGGCGACGTCGCCCCGCACCAGCACGACATGGAGGAGGCCGTCGACCTCGACGAGCTGCTTCCGCACGGGCTCGGCCAGCTGACCCGCCCCTTCGGGACCGCGCCCGTCGACCCCGCCCTCGGCGCGCTCTCCCTCGCGCGCACCCAGCGGCGGATCGCGGCGGCGGGCCGGTTCGGCATCCCCGCCCTCGCGCACGAGGAGTGCCTGGCCGGGTTCGCCGCCTGGGGCGCCACCGCCTATCCGGTGCCGCTGGCCTGGGGCGCCACCTTCGACCCCGGCCTGGTCCGTGAGATGGCCGCGGCGATCGGCCGCGACCTGCGCGCGGTCGGTGTCCACCAGGGTCTCGCCCCGGTCCTCGACGTCGTCCGCGACGCCCGCTGGGGCCGGGTCGAGGAGACGATCGGCGAGGACCCCTACCTCGTCGGCACCGTCGCCACCGCCTACGTCCAGGGCCTGGAGTCCGCGGGGGTCGTCGCCACGCTGAAGCACTTCGCCGGGTACTCCGCGTCCCGGGCGGGGCGCAACCTCGCCCCGGTCTCCATGGGACCGCGCGAGTTCGCGGACGTCGTGCTCGCACCGTTCGAGATGGCGGTGCGCGAGAGCGGCGTACGGTCCGTGATGCACGCCTACACCGACACCGACGGCATCCCGTCCGCCGTCGACGAGCGGCTCCTGACGGGGCTGCTCCGCGACACCTGGGGCTTTTCGGGCACCGTCGTCGCCGACTACTTCGGCATCGCGTTCCTCCAGATTCTGCACGGGGTGGCCGCCTCGCCCGGCCAGGCCGCGGGCGCCGCGCTCGCGGCCGGTGTCGACGTGGAGCTGCCGACGGTGAAGACGTTCGGCGAGCCGCTGCGCAAGGCGATCGCCGACGGCCTCGTGCCGGAGCACCTGGTGGACCGCGCCGCCCGCCGGGTCCTGGCCCAGAAGGCGGAGTGCGGGCTGCTGGACCCGGACTGGGACCCGGTGCCGGCCGCCCTCGCGGGCACCGACACCGAGCGGGCCCGGGGTACGGTCGACCTGGACCCCGCGGGCAACCGCGCGCTGGCCCGCCGCGTCGCCGAGGAGTCCGTGGTCCTACTGACCAACGACGGCACGCTCCCCCTCGCAGCGGACGCCCCCGCCCGCATCGCCGTCATCGGCCCGCTCGCGGACGTCCCCACGGCCGTCCTGGGCTGCTACTCCTTCCCCGTGCACGTCGGCAGCCGTACGCCCGAGGCCCCGCTCGGCATCGAACTGCCCACGCTGCACGAGGCGTTGGCGGCCGAGTTCACCGGCGGCGAGGTCGTCACCGCGCGCGGGCTCGACGCGGTGGACGCGGAGCGCGGCGATGGGTTCGCCGCGGCCGTCGAGCTGGCCCGCGGCGCGGACGTGGTCGTCGCCGCGCTCGGTGACCGGGCCGGCCTGTTCGGACGCGGCACCAGCGGCGAGGGCTGCGACGTCGCGTCGCTCGACCTTCCGGGCGCCCAGCAAGAGCTGCTGGACGCGCTGTTGGACACCGGCACGCCGGTCGTGGTGACGCTCCTCGCGGGCCGCCCCTACGTCCTGGGCCGGGCCGCGCAGGAGGCCGCCGCCGTCGTGCAGACGTTCTTCCCCGGCGAGGAGGGCACCCGGGCCGTGGCCGGGATCCTCAGCGGCCGGGTGCGGCCGTCGGGGCGGCTGCCCATCGGGGTGCCGCGGCAGGCGGGGGCGCAGCCGGCCACGTATCTCGCGCCGCGCCTCGGGCACGCCTCCGAGGTGTCGAACCTCGATCCCGGCCCGGCGTTCGGTTTCGGCCACGGTCTGGCGTACACGACGTTCGAGTGGAGCGGTCTCGAGGTGACCGCCCCGGTGGCCGCCACCGACGGCGAGTTCGAGCTGGCCTGCACGGTCCGCAACACCGGGTCGCGGCCCGGCACCGAGACCGTCCAGCTCTACCTGCACGACCCCGTCGCCTCGGTGGTGCGGCCCGTCCAGCGGCTCGTCGGCTACCTGCGCCTCGACGAACTGGCGCCGGGCGAGGCGGTCCGGGTCCGGGCCCGGGTCCCCGCCGACCTGGCCTCGTTCACCGGCCGCGCGGGCCGCCGGATCGTCGAACCCGGCGAACTGGAGCTGCGCCTGAGCGCGTCCAGCACCCGCCCGCTGCTCACCGCGCACGTCGCCCTGACCGGGCCGGAACGGGAGGTCGATCACGAGCGGCGGCTCCACGCGGAGCTGACGGCAGAGCGGGGGCCCTCCGGGGCGTGACGGGCCCTGGGGCCGGGGGGACGCGGAACGGGGCCGGGGTGACGCGGCGCGGGCTGGGGGGCGACCCCCGCGGGGGGCTGACGGGCGCGGGCCGGGTCTGACGCGGCGCGGCCGGGGGCTGACGCGGCGCGGGCCGGGTCTGACGGGCCCCGGACCGGGTCTGGCGCGGACGCGGGCTGGGGGCGACCCCCGCCTCGGGCCGACGGGCGCGGGCCGGGGCCCGTCAGACCCGGGCGGGGGCTGACGCGGCGCGGGCCGAGGGCGCCCCCCGCCGGGGCCGGGCCGGGCGGGGGACGGTCCGAAAGTTTTCGAAGGGCGAGCGGTCCCACCCGAAACACCGCCCGGCCGACGGCGCCGGGTCGCGGCCCCGAGGGCACGTGCTCGTCATGCGCGGCCCGCCCTCCCGGCCGTGGCGCGGCGCCGCACGGTCCGGCCTTGACCCGGCAGGAGCCCCTCCGTCGCGGTCACGGCGTATCTCGTGCGGCGCCGCGAGAACCGGCCAGGGCCCGGCGGAGCCCCACCACCGCCGTCACGGCGTATCCCGTGCGGCGCCGCGAGAACCGGCCAGGGCCCAGCGGAGCCCCTCCACCGCCGTCACGGCGTGTCCCCCTGCCAGCCGAGACGGCGTCCCGCGGCGTCCGTCGGTCCGTAGAGCGCGCGGCCTCCCGGACCGAACGCGCCGAGTTCGGTGCGCAGCGCCACGACGGCGCGCGTCTCCTCGGCGGGCCGGTCCGTGACGTCCAGGAGCAGCCCGTCCAAGGGGCCGCCCACCAGCTGTGCGTAGCGACGGCCGGGCCGCGGACCCGCGTCGTCGTGGTCCGCGCCGTACACCCTTCCCCGCATGAACTCCTGCTCGTCCATGGCGTCCACCCTCGCAGCCGCCACTGACAATCGCCCGGGGCGCTCAGGGCCGGTCGACGGTCTCCGCGCCCTCCAGGGGTGCCCGCTCCAGGAACGCCACCGCGTCCGGCACGCGCGCCCGCATGCGCCGCAGGCCCGCCGCGGTGAGCGTGCGGCAGACCGTGTCGCGTTCGGCGAGGACCTGGCGGGCGAGCCGGCCGGGGAAGTCGGCGGGGGTGAGAGCGGCGCCGGGCCCCGCCGACCAGGTCCGCAGCGGGGAGACCGTGCCGGCGGCGTCGGCGCAGACGGCGAGGCGGCCCGACTCGACGTACCACAGGACGATCCGGTCGCCGGGCCGGGCGGCCGGGGGCGCCACGCTCTCTCCCGCCGCCAGGCGCAGGGTGCCGAAGGTTTCGGCCAGGGCCGGCCGCAGCCCCTCGTCGGCGTGGCCGAACAGGTCGCAGGCGGCCAGCGGGACCGGGGCGTCGGGGTCGAGTCCGACCGCGGTGAGCAGGTCGTCCTCGCACGCCTCCAGGGCGCGGCCGAGGTCGGGGAACTCGTCGGCGGGGCGGCTCATCGCCTGCCGCGCGTCCGGGTCGGCGAGCACCATGCGCGCGCCGCGCCCGCGCAACTCCGCGCCGAGGGCCCGCAGCAGGTCGGCGGCGACGGGCTCCACGCGGCCGACCCGGGTGAGGTCGAGGACGAACCAGCCGGTCTCCGGCGCCAGTTCGAGGGCGACGCGCAGGGTCTGCTCGGCGGTCGCGAAGTCCAGGTCGCCCTGGAGCACGTGGACGCGGATGCGGTCCGGACGGTCCTCCAGGGCGGCGCGCTGGGCGCGGGGGCGGTGGCGCAGCGACCGCAGCGGGGTGCCGTGCAGGGAGCGCGGGGGCAGCGGGCGGCGCTGTGGGTCGACGGCGCGCATCAGGTGCAGCCCGAACTGGTCGGAGAGCAGGTGGCAGGCGGCGATGCCGCGCACGCTGTTGCCCTTCTCCTCCAGCGGCGGGCTGAAGACGCCGATGCCGAACTGGCCGGGCAGGGCGACGCCGATCGCGCCGGACACCCCGCTCTTGGCGGGCATGCCGACCTTGAGCATCCACTGCCCCGACGCGTCGTACATGCCGCAGGTCGCCATGACGGCGAGGACGTGCTGGGCGTGGCGCGGGGCGACCACGCGCCGGCCGGTGACCGGGTTGACGCCGCCGCCCGCGAGGGTCGCGTGCATCACGGCGAGGTCGTCGCAGGTGACGAGGGTGGAGCACTGCCGGAAGTAGACGGCGAGCTGTTCCTCCACGTCGCCGGTGAGCGAGCCCGCGTTGTGCATCAGATAGGCGAGGGCGCGGTTGCGGTCGCCGGTGGCGCACTCGGAGGCGTAGACCGCTTCGTCGATGTCGAGGGGGCGCCCGGCGAAGGCCCCGAGGCCGTCGAGGATACGGGCGCAGCGGTCGTCCGGGGTGTCGCCCGCCACGAGCGAACTGGTCACGATGGCACCGGCGTTGACCATCGGGTTGGGCGGGCGGCCGGTGCCGGGCTCCAGCCGGATGGAGTTGAAGGCCTCGCCGCTCGGTTCGGCGCCGACCCGGGCGAGGACCTCGGTGAGGCCCCGGTCGGCGAGCGCGAGGGCGAAGACGAACGGCTTGGAGACGGACTGCACCGTGAACGGCGTCGTGGTGTCGCCGCTGCTGTAGACCTGCCCGTCCAGGGCGCACAGGGAGAGTCCGAAGAGAGCGGGGTCGACCCGGCTCAGCTCGGGGATGTAGGAGGCGGGCTCACCGTCGTCGAGACCGCGCAGCCGCAGGCGCACCCCGTCGAGGAGGGCGGTGAGCGGATCGGCCGGGGCGCCTTGCTGCGTGTGTCGCACCCGGCCATCGAAACCCATCGGGGGGCGGGGTGCACCCGCTGGCACTGGCCCTTGGTCCTGCGGAGCGCCCGGGGCAGACTCCCGCCATGAGCGAGAGTGAACAGAAGCAGGATCTGCTCCTTCACCTGCAACAGGCCCGCGATGCCCTGCTGTGGAAGCTGGAGGGGCTGTCGGAGTACGACGTGCGCCGCCCGCTGACGCCGACCGGCACGAACCTGCTGGGGTTGGTCAAGCATGTGACGGCCGTGGAGCTGGGCTACCTCTGCGACACCTTCGGGCGGCCGCACGACGTGCCGCAGGGCGCTCCGGACGAGGACTCGTACGCCACCGCCGACGAGACGCGCGCGCTGATCGTGGAGCGGTACCGGCGGGCGTGGACCCATGCCGACGCAGCGGTCCGGGACCTCGCCCTGGACACGGTCGGCAGGGTGCCGTGGTGGCCGCCGGAGCGCGGCGCGGTGACGCTCCACCACGTCCTGGTGCGGGTACTCGGCGACACGCAGCGGCACGCGGGCCACGCCGACATCCTGCGCGAGGGCCTGGACGGCGCGGCGGGCTGGCGCGAGGACAACGACAGCCTGCCCTCGCACGACCCGGCGTGGTGGCGGGAGTACCGCGACCGGCTCCAGCGCGTGGCTGAGCAGTTCGGCGCGTAGGGCCCGCTCAGGGCTCGCGGTGACGCAGGAGCAGCATCGCCGCGTCGTCGTGGAGGGGACCCGCGGCGTGGTCCACCAGGTCGGTGCGGAGCCGCTCGATGGCCGCCTCGGCGTCGGGGTCCTTGAGCAGGGCCACGCGCTGCCCCAGCGGGTAGAAGTCACCGGCCCCGTCCCGTGCCTCGCTGACCCCGTCCGTGTACAGCAGGATCTGGTCGCCGGGCGCGAAGGGCACGGTGTACGGGACCGGCTGCTCGCCGCCGTACATGCTCAGTCCGAGCGGCAGCGCGTACACGGGCGGCTCCGGGAAGAGGGTGGTGCCGTCGGCGCGCACGATCAGCGGCGCGGGGTGCCCGAAGTTCAGGAAGGTGACGTCGCGGCCGCCCGCCGGCACCTCGACCAGCAGGGCGCTGACGAACCGCTCGCCCTCCAGTTCCCGGTCGACGGCGCGTGCCAGCCGGCGGCCGAGGCCGGCCAGTTCGGGTTCGTCGTGGGCGGCCTCGCGGAAGGCGCCGAGGACGAGCGCCGCGGTCTCCACGGCCTCAAGGCCCTTGCCCTGCACGTCCCCGATGAGGGCCCGCGTGCTGCCGTCGGCCACCACCACCTCGTAGAGGTCACCGCCGATCCGCGCCTGCGCCACGGCCGAGGTGTAGGAGACGGCCACGCGCAGTTCGCCGGCGACGCGCGGTACGGGCCGCAGCAGGACCCGCTGCGCGACCTCCGCGATCGAGCGGACGCTGGCCAGTTCGGCGTCGCGGCGCTCCCGGGAGGCCACGGCGAGCAGTCCGGCCGCGGTGACGCCGGCGATGCTCGCGCCGGCGATGTAGACGCGGCGGGTGCCCAGGGCGCCGTCGGCGGCCGCGAGCAGGACGCAGAGCAGCACCGCGACGGCGCCGATGCGCGCGGTGCGCCGCTTGGTGCCGACGAGGCCGGCGAAGGCCGGACCGAGCGACATCAGGGGCATGAGGCCGAACCCCGAGGGCGTCGCCAGTTCGCAGGCGACCACGAGCGCCATCACGCCGTACGGCAGGACGGGCAGAACCCGTCCGTCACGGTTCGTCGTCCCGCTCATACGCTCCCCCCGCTCGGACGTCTCACCCGTTCGGTCCGTCGGTTCATGAGCGTATGCGTGTTTTCTTGGGGCCTCATGGGGTCGGCCCGATGTCGTTACGCGATCGCAGTGCGCGGGGCCGCCGCCGCGCCGGGCCCGCGCGCGCTCACAGGTGCTGGAGCAGGGTGTGCAGCGCGGGGTTGTCGTTGGTCCTGCGCCACGCCAGATACAGCTCCACCGGTGTGGGCTCGGGCAGTTCGAGCGTGCGGAAGGTGATGCCGGAGAAGCGCATCTGCGCGGCCGCCTCCGGCACGAAGGCGATGCCCCAGCCCGCGTTGACCATGGCGAGCAGGCTGTGCACCTGGCTGAGGTACTGGGTGAGGCGGGGGGTGATCCGCGCTGTGCGGAAGATGCTGACCAGCAGTTCGTGGAAGTACCGGGCCTCGACCGGCGAGTACATGAGCACGTCCTGCCCGTCGAACGCGCTCATCCGCAGCGGCCCCGCCCCCTCGGCCAGCGGATGGCCCAGCGGTACGGCGGCCAGCAGGCCTTCCTTGATGGCGGGCCGGGTGACGAGGTCCGGGCCGGTGCTGGAGGGGCGGATCATGCCGAGGTCCAGGGAGCCGTCGGCGATGGCTTCGAGCTGGTCGCGGGTGACCTTCTCGCGCAGTACGACTTCGGTGCGGGGCATGACGGAGCGGGCGACGTCCAGCAGGGTGCCGAGCGCGGAGTAGGCGCCGGCCGCGGTGTAGCCGACGGCGATGGCCCCGGCCTCGCCCGCGGAGACCTGCTGCGCGGCCAGGGTGGCGGCCTCGGTCTGGCGCAGGATGGTGCGCGCCTCGCTCAGGAAGGTCCGCCCGGCCGGGGTGAGCCGGACCGTGCGGTTGGTGCGGTCGAGGAGCTGGACGCCCAACTCGTGCTCCAGGAGCTGGATCTGGCGGCTCAGCGGCGGCTGCGTCATCCGCAGCCGCTCGGCCGCCCGGGTGAAGTGCAGTTCCTCGGCGACGGCCACAAAACTCACGAGCTGAGCGAGCGTGAACAACGATGCCCTCCGGGTATCAGCGCATCCAAAAACAGTGTTTGACGTGGATCAATGGCCGACCTTAGCGTCAAGTCCACCCACGGCGGGCTCGCCGCTCAGCGGCGGGGCCCCGCCCGCCGTCCGCACCTGCCAGGAACACGAAGTGGTGACCATGAAGCACACAGCCGCCCCCGTCGCCGGTCTCCGAGGCGAGGCCACCCTCGACTCGATCGCCTGGATCAGGCTCTCCTCGGTCGCCCTGCCCCTGGCCACGCCGGTCAGCGACGCCAAGGTGCTCACCGGGCGGCAGAAGCCGATGACCGAGGTCGCCTTCCTGTTCGCGGAGATCGAGACGGCGCAGGGGCGAACGGGCATCGGGTTCAGCTACTCCAAGCGGGCCGGCGGCCCCGCCCAGTTCGCCCACGCCAGGGAGATAGCCGACGACCTGATCGGCGAGGACCCCAGCGACATCGGCCGGCTGTGGACCAAGCTGGTGTGGGCCGGCGCGTCCGTCGGCCGCAGCGGCGTCGCCACCCAGGCGATCGCCGCGTTCGACATCGCCCTGTGGGACCTGAAGGCCAAGCGGGCGGACCTGCCGCTCGCCAAACTCCTGGGCGCCCACCGCGACTCGGTCCGCTGCTACAACACCTCCGGCGGTTTCCTGCACACCCCCACCGAACAGGTCCTGGACAACGCGACCGCCTCGCTCGCCCACGGCATCGGCGGCATCAAGATCAAGGTGGGCCACCCGGACGGCAGGCAGGACCTGCGCCGCCTGAGCGCCGTGCGCGAACACATCGGCGACGACGTGCCGTTGATGGTCGACGCCAACCAGCAGTGGGACCGGCCCACGGCCCAGCGGATGGGCCGCGCCCTGGAGGAGTTCGGCCTCGGCTGGATCGAGGAGCCGCTCGACGCGTACGACGCGCAGGGCCACGCGGCGCTCGCCGCCTCCCTGGACACGCCCGTCGCCACCGGCGAGATGCTGGCCTCCGTCGCCGAGCACCACGAGCTGATCCGGCTGGGCGCCGCCGACATCATCCAGCCCGACGCCCCGCGCATCGGCGGCATCACCCAGTTCCTCAAGCTGGCCGCGCTCGCCGACCACCACCATCTGCAGCTGGCCCCACACTTCGCCATGGAGATCCACCTCCACCTGGCGGCGGCCTACCCCATCGAGCCGTGGGTGGAGCACTTCGACTGGCTGGAGCCGCTGTTCGAGGAGCGGCTGACGATCAGCGACGGCCGGATGCACGTCCCGGCCCGGCCGGGTCTCGGCGTCACGCTCACCGAGCAGGCCCGTGCCTGGACCAGGGCGACGCACGAGGCCGGCAAGCGGCCCTGACCCCCTCGCCTCCCCGGCCTCAGTCGGCCGGGGACGACGTCTTCGCGGCGCTGCGCGCGGGCGCCACCGCGCGGGCCGCGGAGTGCAGCGACTTCAGGGCGACCAGGAGGATCCCGATGTCGTCCAGGTAGATCGGGTCGGGCAGCAGGTCGACGGGCGAGATCGTGTAGATCACGGCGACCCAGAACAGCGCCTTGCTGCGCAGCGGGACGCCCGCGTCGACGAGCAGCTTGCGCGCCTGGAAGACGCGTACGAGGAGGTACACGGCGGCCACCAGCATGACGACGGCCGCCACCGCCGCCAGGACGAACCATGTGTGCTCATCCATCAGTCGTCCACCCCTGTCCACCCCTGTCCGGTCCTGCTCCGGGCACCCGCCCTCACGGCAGGATGGAGTCCACGTACCCGCCGTCGACCCGTACCGCACCTCCCGTGGTCGCCGAAGCCTGGTCGGAGCTGAGATAGACGACCATGTTGGCGATCTCCTCCGGCTCGATCAGGCGCTGGAGCAGCGACTGGGGGCGGTGCTCCTTCATGAAGGCGCGCTGCGCCTCGTCCCAGGGCAGTTCCCGGTCCACCAGTTCGTACACGAAGTCCTCGACGCCGCCGGTGTGGGTGGGCCCGGCGAGCACCGAGTTCACGGTGACGCCCGTGCCCGCGGCCCGCTTGGCGAAGCCGCGGCCCACCGAGAGCAGGGCCGTCTTGGACATGCCGTAGTGGATCATCTCCGCCGGCACCACGACGGCCGAGTCGCTGGCGATGAACTGGACCCGGCCCCAGCCGCGCTCCATCATGCCCGGCAGGAACTGCCGGGTGAGCCGGACCCCGGCGAGGACGTTCACCTCGAAGTAGCGCCGCCATTCGTCGTCGCTGATCTCCAGCGGTTCGGCGGAGCCGAAGATGCCGAGGTTGTTGACGAGGATGTCGGTCTCCGGGAGCGTCTCGGCCACACTGCGGGCGCCGTCCTCGGTGGCGACGTCCGCGACCACCGGCACCAGGTCGGCCCCGGGGGTGTGCGCCCGCAGGGCCGCGATGCTCTCCGCCACCCGCTCGGCCGAGCGTCCGTTGACGCCGACGCGGGCCCCCGCCCGGGCGAGGCCCGTCGCGATGGCCGCTCCGATGCCCTGGGTGGAGCCGGTGACCAGCGCGGTGCGCCCGCTCAGATCGATCCGCATGTTCCGTGTCCTTTCTCGGCAGGGTGCCGACGCTGCCACGCGTCCGCCCGGTGTCCGCGCGCGCCGCACCGCGGGGCACGCGAGGATGTGGACCGGCCGGGGGTGGAATCCGCCAACGAGGAGGTCGGCTCCGTGCTCGTCATCGTCGCGATGGTCCTGGGAGGACTCAGCGTGCTCTGCATCGGCATCACCGCCCGCCAGTGCGCGACCGACGACGTGGCGCCCGGGCCGCCTGTGGTCGCCCTGCTCGCGGCGTTCGCCTCGGCCGCGCTGCTGCTGACGGCCATGGCCCAGGGACACTGACCCGGCGGGCCCCGGCCTTGCGTCAGCGCAGGTCGTCCCCCTCGCTGACCTCGTCGACCTCGTCGACCACGTGCACGGCGGCCTCCTCGGCCGACGCCGCGCCGCCGTCGATGCCGACGTCCTCGGCCAGCATGTCCTTCTCGGCGTCCTCGTGGGCGCCCTCGTCCGGCGCCAGGAGCCGGCCCGCGCGCTCGTCGCCCACCTCGTCGTCGAGCGGTTCGCCCTCGCCGTCGCGCAGGTCGCCGACGCCGTCGCCGTCCTCGCCGCCCGACTCCAGTACCTCGTACGCGTCGACGACGGGGTCCGGGCGCTCCTCGGCCAGCCGCTCGTCGAGGCTCTCGCCCTCGCGCTGCTCCGCCGCGGTGGTGCCGGTGTGCTCGACGCCGAGCGGGCGCTCGGGCGGCGACCACCCTTCGTCGTGCGGGTCGACACCGCGGTCGCTCAGGGTGTCCTCGGCCTCCAGCGTGCCCTCGTCGTCACGCGCCTGCGGCTCGCTCGGCTGGTAGACCTCGTCGCCCATGAGCGTCTCGTCCGTCCCGTCGGTCATCCCGCGTCACCTCGTCTCCTTCTCCCCCGTCCGTACACGACCCCCGCCCCCGTCACGTAACCAGCCTGCGGCAGGTCACGCATGTCGGCCCCTTATCCGTTTCCGGCGGGCGCAATCCCGTCCGGCGAGAGGTCCTTGCCGTGCGGGACGACGACGATCTGCACGTCGTCCTCGTAGACCACGCGTCCCGGGTCGGCCGAGGCCACCCGCGTCCAGCGGACCCCGTGCGCGTCGAGGATCTCCAGGTAGCCGTGGATCCGCTCGAACAGATGCGTGGCGGACGGTTTGAACCAGGCCGCCGCGCCCGGATGGACCGCGGGATCGTAGACCGCCGGGTCCACGGTGGACGGGTCGGTGTACGCGCCGTCGTACCAGGCGTTGTTCTCCCGCCGGAACCGCTCCTGCTCCGGGCTGAGCCGTCCGGCGCGGCCGAGGTTGTTCACCAGCCCGAACAGGCCCTTGAACCGGCCGTGTTCGTCGGGCGCGGCCGCCTGGTACCGCACGTATTCGCTCGTCATCCGGTGATCTTTTCACGCCCTCCTCATTGACAGGCTCATGTCGGGGGTGATCCCGGGTCCCGGCGAACCACGGGAGGATGCGGGGCGCGGGCGGCGCTGTCCAGTCGAGTGGTCCGCTTCGGGGACAGGTGCGTACCTCTTGGGGTGGCGCTGCCCGCCGAACCCTTACGTGATCTTGCGCGGGTGGGAGGGGTGACTCTGTCGGCTTGTCCCGTCATCCCCTACCGGAACGAGGTCGTCGCATGCGCCGCACCGGATTCCTGGCCCTGGCCACCGTCCCGCTGGTCCTCGCCCTCGCCCCCGCCGCCGCGTCCGGCCCGGCTCTGACCGTGAGTGCCCCGACCGCGGGCTCCGTCCACCCGTCGGGCTCCACGACCCTGGTGACCTGGCACAACGGCACCGGGCGCGAGGTGGACATGTGGCTGGTGCACGGCACCGGGGTACGGGTGGCCCAGCTCGCCGCCAAAGTGAGCGCCGCCGCGTCGGGCGAGAAGGCGGCCGTCCTGCCCGACGTGCGCGAGGACAAGGGCTACGCCATCGAGCTCGTCGCCCGCGACGGCGGGGAGCGCGGCCGCAGCCCGTCCTTCACGGTGAGCAAGGCGGCCCAGGGCCCGCCGAGCCACCGCCGGCCGGCCCTGCCGCCCCGCCCCACGGGCTGCCTGACGCTCCCCGTCTGTCCTGGGGGTTCCGGGGCGCGCTAGGAGCGAAGCTCGACGTCGTGCCGGACGGTCCCCGACGCGGTGTCCACGGTGACCAGCTCGGCTCGCGGGGTGTGCCGGGAGGCGGAGATCACCAGCGTGTGGGTGCCCGCGGGCAGCGCCTCGACGCGGTAACGGCCCGCGGTGGCCGGCGACTTGGCGAGCCGCTTGCCGCGCGCGCTGATCACCGTGACCCAGGCGGGGCAGCCCTCAGGATGCGCGTCGCAGTGTACGCGGCCCTCGACCCGGGCGGTTCCGGCGGGCGCGGGCGCGTTCGAGGCAGCCGTCACGGAGCGGGTGCGCCGCTGCATGGGCGAGGCGGGCGCCACGGCCGTGCGGCCCTCGGCCGCGACCGGCAGACCGGCCTGTTCGGCGTAGGCGGCGAGCGTCTCGTCCAGGGCGTCGAGTTCGCGCAGCGCGGTCCCCAGGCGCCGGGCGCGCGGGCCGGGCGGGGCCGGGGCGAGTTCGGCCTCCAGCTCGCGCACGAGCGGGCCGATCCGCCGCCAGACCCCGGCCTCCTCCGGCTGCTCGCCGCTCGCGAAGAACCGGTCCAGCTCCTTGAGGGAGGCGGTGAGGGTCGTGGTGATCAGACGGGCGCGCTCCGCGAGGCGCGGTGCCAGGTCGACGTCGATGTCGGCGGCCGCGGCGAGCGTGCGGGCGTGCCCCGTCGCCGTGGCGAGGAGGGCGACGCGGTGCTCGGCGGCGGGGCCGCGCACGCCGACCGGCATCCGCACGAGGGGGCGGACGACGCTCTGCACCTGGATCAGCGCGGCGTCCACGGCGCGGGCCGCGCCGCGCAGCCGTACGGGTTCCTCCGGCCGGGACCAGCGCTGTTCCACCTGGAGGACGACCTGGGCGAGCGCGTCGACGTAGCCGCGCTCGGCCTCCTTGACGACGGTGCGGCGGGAGAGCGGGAAGATCAGCGCGGCGCAGGCGGTGGCGACGAGGACGCCGATGCCGTTGTCGAGGAGCCGCTCGCCCAACAGGTGGTTCATGCCGCTGTCGGGGGTGGTCAGGCCGTAGAGCTGGGTGAGGGCGACGACGAGGCCGACGACCCAGCAGGCGTAGGCGCGCTGCATGCCCCAGGCGCCGAAGGTGAGCCCGGCGACGATGACGGCGAGTGTCGCGTAGACGTGGTCGCGGCCGATGAGGTGCAGGACGACGATGCCGAGCACGGCCCCGATCGCGGTGCCGACCATGCGGTGGCCGAACTTGCGCAGCCGTTCGTGCGTGGTGTTGGTGCCGAACAGCGTGATCATGACGCCGACCAGGCCCCAGTAGAAGCGGTGCGGGTCGATGGCGTCGGCGATCGGGCAGACGATGGCGGCCGCGACGGCGGCGTGCACGGGGACGCGGACGAAGGGAATGGCGCGGCGCCAGCCGGACTCCGAGCCGGCCGCGAGGACGCGCCGGGCGGGCCCCGCCGAACCGGGCAGCCGGTTGTTCTCCAGGGCGACGGTGGGCTGGAAGGGGACGTCGGCCGGGCTCGCCGCGGTGGTCCGGCCCAGGGCGAGCCAGTTGGCCAGGGACACGGCGAGCGAGTCCAGGAGGTGGCCGACGCGGCGGGCGAGCACGGCGGCCTCGACGTCGTCGGCGGCCGCGGCCGCGTCGCGCAGAACCGTCTCGGCCTGCTCCTGGATGCGGGCGGCGACCGGGCGCAGCCCGTCCGCCTGGCCGAGCGGGGTGTCGCGGGCCAGGACGAGGCCGACAGCGAGGGCTTCGCGCAGCGGCGCGGGGACGGGCCGCCGGGCCAGCTCCGTGGTGGCCTGGCCGATGCCGCGCAGGGCGAGTTCGGCGTCGAAGAGGTGGCGGTGGAGGAGTTCGGCGGTAGCCGGGTCGGCGGCCACCTCGGGCTGGGCGAGGCGTCCGTCGATGGTGACGGTGGTGATGTTCAGGCGGCGCAGCGCGCGGTCCGTGCGGCGTACCGCGCGTTCGGGGTCGGCGTCGGGGTCGAGCGCGTCGACGGCGGCGTCGGCCACCCGGCGGGCCTCCACGACGAAGGCGCGCTGGGTGCGCAGCAGATCCTCGCGGGGCATGGGGTAGCAGAGCAGGAGGCGCGTGGCGAGGACGGCGGCGGCGGAGACGAGGGCGACGGCGAACGCCTTGCCGACGAGCGCGGCCGGGATGCCGGCGAGCATGCCGACCATCAGGCCGTTGAAGAGCATCATGCCGGTGATCAGGGCCATCGGCCCGAACCTGGCGAGGAAGAAGGTCAGGGCGAGCGCGCTGATCATGAGGATCATCTGCGGGACGCGCTGCCCGTTCAGCGTCGCGCACAGCCAGAGCACGGCCGTGTAGGGGAACGGCATCCACAAGATGGCGCGGGCGAGCCGGTCCCAGGTGTTCTCGGCGACCGCGAAGGCGCTCATCAGGCCCATCATCCCGGCGACCATCATGCCGATCATGGCCGGGATCTTCAGCGCCTCGGCCATCCCGTAGCCGACGGCGAGAGAGGTGACCATGGCGACCAGCGACCGCCAGCCCGCCTGGAGCTGACCGAGTCCGGGGTCGGCGGCGAGCACCCAGTCCCACCATCTGCGCGGCCCCGCGACCCGGTGGGGGGCGAGGTCCGCGGCGGCGGCCGGGTGCGGTGCGGCGGTGTCCGGCAGGGTGTCCGGGGTGGTCAACTGGGCTCCGATTCCATGGCGTGCACGAGTACGGCGATGGCGTCCCGGGCGGCTTTGACCGCGCGTTCCGAGTCGTCGATGCCGCCGTCGAGGGCGGCGAGCAGGGCCCCGGCCATCCGCTGGCGGCCGCGTTCGAGCAGGTCGCGCCCGGCGGGCGTGAGCGACGTGCGCACGGCGCGCCGGTCGTTGGCGCAGCGCTGCCGCTGGACGAGTCCGGCCTCTTCGAGCTTCTGCAGGATCACGGTGACCCGCGGCTGCGCCATGCCGGTCGCGGCGGCGAGTTCGGTGACCCGGCGCGGCCCCGCTTCGAGGGCGTCCAGCAGAGCGACCTGGCTGCGGGTGAGCGCGTAGTCGCCGGCCCGGAAGAGGGCCTGGGTCAGCTGTCCGATCCCCCGCAGGAGACCACGCGCCGCACCCTCGATGCGTGCGGCTTCGTCCGGTGGGGCCCCGGTGGGTTCGACGGCCTCCGGGGATAGATGCATATGGAAACTATATACATGTCGCATACAAACACCTAATCGCGCGCTCCGGCCCCGCCGGCCGGCGCTCTCCGGCTCCCCCGCCCCGCCCCGACGCGCCGCAGGGGCCGCACCCGCCCCGGGAACGTAGCGTGGCCGCATGTGCTGGAGCGCGACCGCCGACCTCGTGGCCGGCAGTGCGATCGCCGCGGTGGGGGTCGGCTGCGTGGCACGGGCGGCCCGCGCCCGGCCGCGGGCCCTGCCCCTGGCGGCGCTGCCCCTGCTGCTCGGCGCCCACCAGATCATCGAGGCGGCGATCTGGCACGCCGGTGGCGGCCGGGGGCCCGCCGTCGTCGCGTGGGCGGTGATCGCGCTGCCGCTCCTGCCGCTCTGTGTTCCGGCGGGCGTGCTGTGCGTGGCTCCGCCCCGGACGCGCCGACGGCTGGCGCTCCCGCTCGCATGCGGGGTCGCGACCAGCGCCGCCCTCGCGTACGTGGTGGCGACGCGGACCGTCACCGCCACGGTCCGCAGCCACACCATGGCCTACGAGATCGGCCTGCCGCACGCCGGCTGGCTGATCGCCGGCTACCTGCCGGCGACGATCGGCTCGCTCCTGCTGGCCGGCGAGAAGGGCTTGGTCCTGCTCGGCTGCCTGGTCGCGGCCGCCGCCGCGGGGTGCGCGGCGCTCTGGCGCTGGGAGTTCATCTCCACCTGGTGCGCCGGCGCGGCGGTGTGCTCGGTGGCGCTGTATGCGTGGGTGCGCCGCACCGGGACCGCGCCCGCCTCCGATTGAGCCGCCCCGCCACCCTCCGCCCTGCACACGCCACCCTTGCTACAGCCATACACGGGAGTTAGAGTCTCTAACAGAAGCGATGAGGCATCACGCCGCATCGTCCACGCCGCCCTGCGGCTGTCGAAGGGATCCGTCATGGCCCGCACGCAGACCCCGCACGCCGTCCTCGGCTCTGGCCCCGCCGGAACCGCGCTCGCCACCGAACTCGCGCGCCGCGGCCACCGCGTGCGCCTCGTCGACCGCAAGGGCGAGGGCCCCGCCCTCCCCGGCGTCGAACGCCTCGCCGCGGACGTCGGCACCGCCGCCGGCGCACGGGCCGCCGTCGCGGACGCCGCCGTCGTCCACCACTGCGTCAACGTTGCCTACCCCCTCCAGGTCGCGGTGCTGCCGGGCATCCAGGAGGCCGTACTGGGCGCGGTGGAGGAGAGCGGGGCGCGCCTCGTCGTGCTGGACACCCTGTACCCGTACGGCGAGACGGGCGGCGCGGTGATGACCGAGGAGTCGCCCTGGCGGGCCACGTCCCGCAAGGGATGGATGCGGGCCGCCCTCGACGAGACGTACCTGGCCGCGCACCGTGCCGGGCGGGCCCGCGTGGTGCTGGCGCGGTCCGCCGACTTCTTCGGGCCCGGCGTCGTGAACTCCACGCTCGGCGGCGCCGTCTTCCCGGCGGCGCTGACCGGCGGCGAGATACCGGCCTTCGGCGACATCGACCTGCCGCACAGCTACACGTACATCGGCGACGTCGCGGCGGGCCTCGCCACGCTCGGCGAACGCCCCGACGGCGACGGCCGCGTCTGGCACCTGCCGACCGCCCCGGCCCGGACCACGCGCGAGGTCCTCGCGATGGTGACGGCGCGCACGGGCCGGCCGATGCGGCTGACCGCGATCACCGAGCCGCGGCCGTTCGGACCGTTCGACGCGGAGTTCATGGCCGAGTACGCCGAGATGTTCTACCAGCACACCGAACCGCAGATCATGGCGTCGGCCGCCTTCGAGGAGCACTTCGGGGTCCGCCCCACGCCCCTCGCGGAGGCGCTGGACACGACACTCGCCTGGTACGGCGCGTGGCTCGACGCCCAGGCCCCGGCCCGCGGCTAGGGCTCTGGCCGCAAAACTGCAACCGGGGTCGTTGCTCCAGTTCGAGCGTCGCTGAGAAGTCGGATGCGAGCGCGTCGTGTGTCTGCGAGCATGCGTCGCTGTGGAGATCGACAACTCTGTCGTCCGGCGCGCGGTCGCCTCCGACGCAGCCGCGGTGGCCGATGTGTGGCTGCGTTCCTTCGCGGCGGCGCTTCCGGGCGTGCGCCGGGCGCATACGGACGATCAGGTCCGCTCCTGGTTCCGGGAGGTGGTCGTGCCGGGCCAGGAGACGTGGGTGGCGACGGTCGACGGCTCGGTGGTCGGGATGATGGTGCTGGACGGCGAGGACCTGGAACAGCTCTATCTCGATCCGGCCTGGCAGGGCCGGGGCATCGGCGGCCGCCTCGTGCACCTGGCCAAGCAGAGTCGCCCGGCCGGGTTGGCACTGTGGACGTTCCAGGTCAACGAGTCGGCGCGGCGCTTCTACGAGCGGCACGGCTTCATCGCCGCCGAGTCCACCGACGGACACCGCAACGAGGAACGCGAGCCGGACGTCCGGTACGTATGGCGCCCTGGGGAGCAAGAACTCTGAGGATGCTCACGCCGCCTGGGTGAGGTGAGTTGTCATCCGCCTCAGCGGATGCCTTTCTCGCTGCGGATGCGGGCGCGTTCACGGCGTCCGGCGGCCGGGACGTCGCGGTGGCGGGCGTTGGCGTTGCGCCGGCGCGGGGAGGCGTGCCGGGCCCGGGTCTGCACAGCGTGATGCCGCGCGGCCGATCCGGATGCAGCGTCCGTGGACTTTCCGCAGGTAGGCGGCGAGTTTGCACGGCACACGGTTCCCGCCGGCCGAGGCCAGCAGCATCATCGCGCGCCCATAGCGCACCGAGCGGTCAGAGCACTAGCTGAACGTACGGCGGTACGCCTGCGGGCTGACCCCCGTGGTGCGCTTGAAGCGGTCGCGGAACGCGGTGGGCGAGCCGAAGCCGACCTGCTCCGCGATCCGTTCCACCGGATGCGCCGTGGTCTCCAGCAGGTGCTGGGCCTGGCGGACGCGGGCGCGGTGCAGCCACTGCAAGGGGGTGGTACCGGTCTGTTCCCGGAAGCGGCGCATGAGCGTACGGGTGCTGACGCCGGCCCGGGCGGCGATGTCGGCCAGGGTGAGGTCGCTGTCCAGGTGGTCCCGGAGCCAGCCGAGCAGCGGCTCGAACGAGGACCCCTGAGGCGCGGGGGCACTGGTGTGGTCGTGGACGATGAACTGTGCCTGCCCGCCCTCCCGTTCGAGCGGCATCACCGAGAGCCTGGCCGCGTCGGCGGCGACCGCCGAACCATAGTCGCGGCGGATCATGTGCAGGCACAGATCGAGCCCGGCGGCCGCACCCGCCGAGGTGAGGAACTGCCCGTTGTCGACGTACAGCACGTCGGGGTCGACCTCGATCCGGGGGTAGGCGGCGGCGAGCAGGTCCGCCGCGATCCAGTGAGTGGTCGCGCGCAGCCCGTCCAGGAGCCCGGTGGCGGCCAGCGGGAAGGTGCCCGAGCAGATCGATGCGATACGGGTGCCCCGCGCCGCGGCCTCGCGCAGCGCGTCGCGGACGGCGGCCGGCAGCGGCGCGGTGGGCGCGGCCGTGCCCGGCACGATGATCGTGTCCGCGCCCTTGAGCCCGTCGAGCCCCCGGTGCGCCCGGATGGTGAACGTGCCCGCGTCCACCTCGGCCCGCTCGGCGCAGACCCGGACCTGGTAACCCGGGCGCCCGTCGGGGAGGCGGGTGCGCTGGAAGACCTCGATCGGCGTGGACAGGTCGAAGGGGATGACCTTGTCCAGCGCGAGGACGGCGACGATGTGCATGGCCAGAATGTACCGGGCCGCCGGGTCACGGTCACCGGGCCCTGGTAGGAGGGAGTGCTTGTACTGCCTGTCCGGTGGGGGAACGGATGGGATTCGTGGGGGCTGGCAGTATCCCGTTGGTGGGCGTCACTAATGCCACTGGGAGAGGGTGGCGGGGCCGGTTAGCGTCAGGGTGAGCCCGGCGCGGAACGGGCCCGTCGCACCCGAAGGAAGCCACCCCCATGCACGTCCAGATCGTCCTCTTCGACGGCTTCGACCCCCTCGATGTCATCGCGCCGTTCGAGGTGTTCCACGCGGGCGGCACCGCCTCCGGTGGCGGGGTGGAGGTGGCGCTTGTCTCCGCCGAGGGGCCGCGCGACGTGGTCAGCGGGACCGGTGGGCTCACCCTGCGGGCCACGGCCGCGCTCGACCCGGCGCGCGGAGGTCTCGTCGTGGTCCCGGGGGCGTCGGGGCCGGTCGGGGCGGAGAGCGCGGCGGAGGCGGTTGGTGTGGGCGGCGCGGCGCCGAGTACGGCGGAGGCAGCCGACGAGGACGGCGCGGCGCCGGGTGTGGCGGCGGTGGTCGGCGTGGACGGCAGGGCGCCCGAGACGCCGGCGGCCGGCGAGGGCGGCGCGGCGCCGGAGACGGCGGGGGCGAACGGTGTGGGCGAGGGCGCGGCCGGCGCTGGGGTGGAGGGGGAAGCCACCATTCCCGTTCTGCTGGGCCGCACGTTGAGCACAAAGCTGCCCGCGCTGCTCGCGGCGGCGATGGCCGACGCCGGGACGACCGTCGCCTGTGTCTGTGGCGGCTCGCTCGTCCTGGCCCTGGCCGGGTTGCTCGAAGGGCGGCCCGCCACCACCCACCACCTGGGACTCGATCTGCTCGACGCCACCGGTGCCCGCGCGGTGCGCGCCCGGGTCGTCGACGACGGCGACCTCGTCACCGGCGCCGGTGTCACCTCGGGTCTCGACCTGGGTCTGTACCTGCTGGAGCGCGAGGTGGGGCCGCAAGTCGCCCACGCGGTCGAGGGGATGTTCGCCTACGAGAGGCGCGGCACGGTCTGGCGCCCCGTCGGCCCGGCGCCGACCGCGTTCTGACCCCGAGGACCCTCCCCCTGCCCCCCTTCCGAAAAGAGAGAGAAGAACCACCGTATGTCCGTCGAAGGCATCTGGGACCTGACCGTCGCCACCCCCATCGGCACGGTCGAGGCCGTCGTCGAACTCCGCCGGGACGGCGCCGGCCACTCCGGCGTCGCGCACGGCGCGGGTGAGGAAGTACCCCTCAGGGACGTCGTGTTGGCGGGCGACCGGCTCACCTGGAAGCAGTCCGTCACCCGGCCCCTGCGGCTGAACCTGTCGTTCGACGTGACGGCCGACGGGGACACCCTGCACGGCACCTCCCGCGCCGGGCGCCTGCCCGCCTCCAAGGTCCACGGCAGACGCCGCCCCACAGCCACCGGTACGGGCACCGGGACGGGTCGCTGACGATGACGAAGTTCCTGCTCATTCTGCATGTCCTGGCCGCCGTCCTGACCGTGGGGCCGGTCACCGTCGCCGCGAGCATGTTCCCCAAGTACCTGCGCCAGGCGAACAGTTCACCCGTCGTCGCCGACGCGGGACCGACCACCGGGGCCGGGGCCCCGGCTCTGGAGTCCCCGGCGTCGACCCTGGGCATCCTGCACCGCATCTGCCGCGCCTACGCGGTCATCGGCGTCTCCGTGCCCCTGTTCGGGTTCGCGACGGCGAGCAGCCTCGGAGTCCTCGGCAGCGGCTGGCTCATCGTCTCGATCCTGCTGACCGCCGCTGCCGCCGCCGTACTGGCCGTGTTCATCCTGCCCGCGCAGGAGACAGCGCTCGACGCAGTGCGGGGGTCCGGCACCCCGCCTTCCCCCCGCACGGCGGGCCGACTCGCCGCTCTCACCGGCGTGTTCAACCTCCTCTGGGCCACGGTCACCGTCCTGATGATCATTCGTCCCGGTTCCACGACCGGAGAGTGACGGCGTCGGCGTCCACTGCGGGGTTGAACACCTGACGAACGGCGGGCGAAGCTCCGTACCCGGGCCGGACACCCGGCCGGCCCGGTCCGTACCGTCGGCCCATGAGCTGGCTCGAGATCACCTTGACGGCCGCCGGCCTGCTGCTCGGTGCCGTCTCCGTCGTCACGCCGTTCGTCGCGGACCGGCGCGCCCGGCGCAGCAGGCGCATCGGCTTCCGTAAGCAGATGGACATCGCCATAGGGCACAACGGGCAGGCCAGTGCGGACGATCCGCGGCTCGGTCTCTTCAACGACCTGCCCGCGATGCGCGACGCCACCCTGGTCCTGCTGCGGATCGAGAACGACGGTTCGCGGCACGTCGAGGAGTCCGACTACATCGATCCGTCGACGCAGTACGGGCTCACCGCCGAGTTCCCGGGCCGGCGCATCGAGGCCCAGGACGTCACGCTGCCGGACGAACACGCCAACCTGATGGGCTACTTCGACGACCAGCCCGGGCTGCTCGTGGCCGGTCCGAGTACGCTGCGCATCCCCCGCGTCCCGCTGAAGCCGGGCGCGCACTACAAGATCCTGGTGTTGCTCACGGGCGGCCGGGAGGGCGACCGGGTCACCGTCACCGGCGACCTCAAGGACGGCACGCTCCACGAGAACCACAGCCTCACGCCGGACGAGAAGCCGCCCGTCTTCAGCAAGCACGCCCGCTGGACCACGGTCGTCCTCGGTCTGGCGCTGATCGCCGCGGCGACGCTGCCGGCGGCCCTGCCGGGGCCGTTGCCGCCGGAGTGCGAGACGGGTTCGCTGCGGCTGACCGGCTCGACGGCGTTCGCGCCGGTCATGACCGAGCTGGCGCAGAAGTACCGCGCCCACTGCGGCGGCGGGCCCGACATCACGGTCGCGGCGCACGGCAGCCGCACGGGGGTCAGGGAACTCGCCCTGACCGGCGGCGATCCGGGGCAGGACACGGCCGTCGTCGCGTTCTCGGACGGGCCGCGCCCGGCGAGCTACAACCGGCTCGCCGAGAGCCGCGTCGCCGTCTCGCTGTTCGCCCTGGTCGTCCACGACGACACCCGCCTCACGGACCTGTCCGTGGCCGACGTGCGCCGTCTCTACCGCGGCGAGGTCCGCAACTGGTCGCGGATCGGCGGCCCCGACCTGCCGGTCGTCCTCGTCAGCCGCACCTCGGGCTCCGGCACCCGCTCCGCGCTCGGCGCCCGGGTCCTCGGCGGCGCCGGCGAGCCGCCCGCCTCGTCGGACGACTGCGTCAACCGCACGCCCGGCGGCGCGCCCGTACTGCGGTGCGAGCTCGACTCGACCGAGCAGGTCCTCGACACGGTCGCGCGGACCCCGGGCGCCATCGGATACAGCGAGCTGCGGGCCGCGTCGCCGCCGGAGGCGCCGCGCGGACTGCACCGCGTCACCCTCGACGGCCACGCGCCCGACCTGGACCGGCTGGAATCCAGCGGGTATCCGTACCGGGAGATCGAGTACGCCTACACGTACGGCCGCCCGCCCGCGGATTCCCTGGCGTCCAGCTTCCTCGCGTACGCCCTCGACAACGGCACGGGCAAGGGCGTGGTCGCCACACACGGTCATCTGCCGTGCGGAACGCCGGTCGGCCTGCGGGTGTGCGGCGCGGTCGACTGACCTCGCCCCGCGCCGGGCCGCGCTACGCGGGGTACCGCACGAAGAGGATCCCGTGGACCTCGCCGTGCGGCGCGGCGTAGCGGTGCGGGGCGTCGGCCCGCCAGTGGGCGTGGCCGCCGGGCCGGATCGTCTGCGGCGCCTCGGGGAGGCCGACGACCGCGGTACCGGAGAGCACCATGAGGCTCTCCGTGGTGCGCGGGGCGTGCGCGGCCGAGTCCTGGGTGGCGCCGTCGGCGATGGTGACGCGGAAGACGTCCGTGGCACCGTCCGCGTCCTCGTACCGCTCCAGGAGTACGGCGGTGACGGCGCTGCCGGAGACCCCGCCCGCCCCGGCGCGGACGGCGGCGGGCGGGTCGTCCAGGACCGCGCTCAGGGGGCTGCCGAGGGTGGTGGTCAGCGCGTAGAGCGTCTCCAGGGTCGGGTTGCGCAGGCCGCTCTCCAGCTCCGAGAGGGTCCCCTTGCCGACGCCTGAGCGGCGGGCCAGCTCCGAGAGGGAGAGTCCGCGCTCCGCGCGCAGCCCTTTGAGCCTGCGTCCCACCTCGTCGTTGAGGCTCATGGCCCTGCTCCTGTCCGCGTCCGGTGTGCGCTGGCATGCGCTGGTTGACGGTTCACCGCCTCGGTCCCTAGTGTTCCATATACGGAACGTTCCGTATATGGAACACGTCCGCCCCTGCCGCCCCCGGAAGTGACCTGCCATGTCTCCCTTCACCCGCGTCCGCGTCCTCGCACCCCCCTCGGCCGTGGTGGCCGGGCTCATCGCCGTCACGGTCGGCGTGACCAGTTCGGCCGCCCTGGTCTTCACCGCGGCGAAGGCCGCCGGGGCGGACGCGCGGGAGATCTCGTCGTGGATGCTCGCCCTCGGCATCGGCCTCGCCGTGACGTCCGCGGGGCTCTCGCTGCGCTTCCGGGCGCCGGTGGTCACCGCCTGGTCGACGCCGGGCGCGGCGCTGCTGGCCACCGGGCTCAGCGGCGTGTCGATGGGCCAGGCGGTCGGGGCGTTCGTCTTCAGCGCCGTACTGATCCTGCTGAGCGGGCTGACCGGCTGGTTCGCCCGGGTCATGGACCGCATCCCGGTGCCGCTCGCGGCGGCGCTCCTCGCCGGGGTGCTGCTCCGGTTCGGCACCGGGCTCTTCGCCGAGATGGACGGCAGCTTCGCCCTCGCGTTCCCGATGTTCGTCCTCTACCTGCTGGGGCGCCGGTTCCTGCCGCGGTACGCGGTGCTGCTCGCCCTGGGCGGCGGGGTCGCGGCTTCCGTCCTGACCGGCGGCTGGCACCTGGAGCGGGTACAACTCTCCCTGGCGCACCCCGTGTTCACGGCCCCCCAGTTCGACTGGAAGGTGCTCGTCAGCGTCGGCGTGCCGCTCTTCGTGGTGACGATGGCCTCGCAGAACCTGCCGGGTGTGGCCGTGCTGCGCGGCTCGGGGTACGAGGTGCCCGTCTCGCCGCTGCTGACGTGGACCGGCGCGGTCCAGGCGGCGCTGGCCCCGTTCGGCGCGTTCGGCATCAACCTGGCGGCGATCACCGCCGCGATCTGCACCGGCGAGGAGGCCCACCCGGACCGCGAGCGGCGCTTCCTCGCGGCCGTCTGGGCGGGGTTCTTCTACCTGTGCGTGGGACTGCTCGGCGCGACCGTGGCCACCCTGCTGGTCGCGATGCCGCACGCGCTGGTGCTCGCCGTCGCCGGGGTCGGCCTGCTCGCCACCATCGAGGCGTCGCTGGCCTCGGCGCTGAGCGATCCGCGCTCCCGCGAGGCGGCGGCCGTCACCTTTCTCGCCACGGCGTCCGGCGTGACCCTGCTCGGCATCGGCCCGGCCTTCTGGGGCCTGCTCGCGGGCGCCCTCACGAGCACGCTGACGACCCTGGGCCGCCACGGGAAGCGGCTCCGCCCCGCATCGGAGCCGGGCACGCCGGTGCGGACCGGGGCGTAGGGCGCCGCCCTGGGCGATGCGGGGGTGTTTCATCCGGCGCGCCTCGCGACCGCACCGGTGTTTCATCCGGCGCGCCTCGCGGTTGCGCCATCCGGACCCGCCGGACGAGGCCCCGGCTTGCCTCCGGGGCCCGGCAGACCTGCGCGGACCGCGTACGGGCGCGTGTCGGCGACGAGGGGGTGCGCGTCGGCGGAGCGGGGACGCCGCGTCGGCAGCGCGGGCGGGTGCGTCGGCAGCGCGAGGGTGCCGCGTCCTCGGCACGAGGGTGCGCGTCGGCGGAGCAGGGATGCCGCGTCGGCAGCGCGGGCGGGTGCGTCGGCAGCGCGAGGATGCCGCGTCCTCGGCACGAGGGTGCACGTCGGCGGCACAGGGGTGCGCGTCGGCAGCGCGAGGGGGGTGCGTCGGCAGCGCGAGGGTGCCGCGTCGGCAGCGCGGGAGTGCACGTCGGCAGCGCGAGGGTGCCGCGTCGGCAGCAAGGGAGTGCCGCCTCCGCCGCGCATCCCGGCCTCGCCAACCCGCCGGACCAACCGCCCGAGCCACCCGAGCTGCCCGGACCCAGCACCTCCCCGGACCGGACCAGCCCTCAGGAACCACCCGGCCGCACCCGGACACCCCGCCTTCCACCCGCACCCCCGCTACCCTGACCCGCATGTCCCACCCTTCCGTCGCCGCCGCGCGGCACACCGGGCGTCGGGTCGTCGAGGCGCGTCGCCGTTCCTCCGGGCTGACCGAGGCCGTGCTCGACGACGGGCGGGTGGTGATGGTCAAGCACGCCGACGCCCCCGAGGCGCTCGCGGCGGAGGCGGCCGGGCTGCGCTGGCTGGCCGCCGCGGGGGCCGTCGCCGTCCCCACCGTGCACGGGCACGACGCCGCGTGGCTGGTGACGGACCGGGTGAGCGAGGGGCGGGCGAGCGCCGCGGGCGCGACGCGGTTCGGCCGGGAGCTGGCCGTGCTGCACGCCACGGGCGCGCCGGAGTTCGGGGCGCCCCCACCGGGCGGCCCGGCCGACGCGTTCATCGGCCGCGCACCGATGCGCAACGAGCCGGGCGGCGACTGGCCGCGCTGGTACGCGGAGCACCGGATGCTGCCCTACGTCCGGCTCGCCGTGGACAGCGGCACCCTGCGTGCCGCCGAGGCCGCGACCCTGGAGAAGGTCGCCGGCCTCCTGCCCGCCCTGGCCGGCCCGGCCGAGCCGCCCGCCCGGCTCCACGGCGACCTGTGGAACGGCAACGTGCTGTGGGGCCAGGACGGCGACGCGTGGCTGATCGACCCGGCCGCCCACGGCGGCCACCGTGAGACGGATCTCGCGATGCTGCACCTCTTCGGCGCCCCGCACCTGAACCACATCCTCGACGGCTACCAGGAGGCGCACCCGCTCGCGGACGGCTGGCAGGGCCGCGTCCCGCTGCACCAGCTGTTCCCGCTGCTGGTGCACACGGTGCTGTTCGGCCGCGGCTACGCCGAGCAGGCCCTGGCCGCCGCCCGCGGCCAACTCGCGCGGTAGCCCTATGAACTGACGGCGCGTCAGGTTACCCTCCGGCGCATGACTTCCACGGTGGTCTGGGGCACAGGGAACGTGGGCCGCGCGGCGATCCGAGCCGTCGACGCCCACCCCGGGCTCGAACTCTGCGGCGTGCTCGTGCACGATCCCGCCAAGGACGGCCGCGACGCGGGCGCCCTGGCCGGTCTCGACCACGCCCTCGGTGTCACCGCGACGACGGACGTCGACGCGGTGCTCGCGGCCCGGCCGGGCGCCCTCTTCTACGCCGCCTCCGGCGACCTGCGCCCCGACGAGGCCCTCGCCGACATCTGCCGCGCCCTGCGCACCGGCGCGGTCGTCGTCAGCCCGGCGCTGTATACCCTCTACGACCACCGCGGCGCCCCCCCGGAGTTCACCGACCCGGTGCGCGCGGCGGTCGCGGCGGGCGGCGGGCGGCTGTTCGTCTCCGGCGTCGACCCGGGCTGGGCCAACGACGTGCTGCCCCTGCTGGTCAGCGGTCTCGGCACCCGCGTGGACGTCCTGCGCTGCCAGGAGATCTTCGACTACTCGGCGTACGACCAGGAGGATTCGGTCCGCGACCTCGTCGGCATGGGGCACCCCATGGCGTACGAGCCCCTGATGCTGGCCACGTCCGTGCCCACGATGGTGTGGGGCGGGCAGGTGCGGCTGATGGCCCGCGCGCTCGGCGTCGAACTCGACGACATACGCGAGGTGTTGGAGCGCCGCCCCCTTCAGAGCGATGTGACGACGGCCGCCATGGGCGACTTCGCGGCGGGCACCCAGGGCGCGGTCCGCTTCGAGGTGCAGGGCGTCGTGGCCGGCGAGGTCCGGATCGTCGTCGAGCACGTGACCCGGATCCACCCCTCGTGCGCGCCCGACTGGCCCCTCCCGCCCGGCGGCGGGGCCGGTGCGCACCGCGTCATTGTGGAGGGCAGGCCGCGCATCGAGGTCACCGTGCAGGCGACCGACGAGGGCGTCAACCACGCGGCGGGCGGCAACGCGACCGCCGTGGGCCGGCTCGTCGGCGCGATCGACTGGCTGCTGTCGGCCCCGCCCGGGCTCTACGACGCCCTCGACGTGCCCGTGCTCCCCGCCACCGGCCGACTCGGGAGGAAGCGGTCATGAGGATCGACATACCGGACGGCGAGGAGCCGATCCCGTACGTGTGGGGCGAGATGGTGCCCGGGATCGGGCCGGTGGCGGCGCAGTTCTCGATGGCGGTGTACGACCGTTCCTCCCTCGGCCTGCGGGAGTTCGAGGCGGCGCGGCTGCGGGTGGCGCAGATCAACGGCTGTCTGTTCTGCCTGGACTGGCGCACCGAGCGGGACGGCGAGCGGGTCGAGGAGTCGTTCGCGGACGCGGTGCAGGACTGGCGGTCCACCGCCGCGTTCGACGAGCGGACCCGGCTGGCCGCCGAGTACGCGGAGCGCTACACGCTCGACCACCACGGGCTCGACGAGGCGTTCTGGGAGCGGATGTCCGCCCACTACAGCCAGGCCGAGATCGTGGAGCTGAGCATGGCCATCGGCTCGTGGCTGGCCTTCGGCCGGCTCAACCACGTGCTGGGGCTGGACGCGGTGTGCGCCCTGCCCGGGCCCTGAACCGCCCGGTGGCGGTCGCGGCCCGGGCCGGGCGCGGCCGTCACAGGTCGGTGGCGACGATCTTCTCGATGTTGCGCTCCGCGAGCGCGGTGATGGTCACGAACGGGTTGACGCTGGTGTTGCCCGGGATCAGTGCGCCGTCGATGACATAGAGGCCCGGATAGCCGTGCAGCCGCCCGTAGTTGTCGGTCGCCTTGCCGAGGACGGCGCCGCCCAGCGGGTGGTACGTGAGGTGGTCGCCCCAGATCTTGTACGTGCCGAAGAGATCGGTGCGGTAGATCGTGCCCTCCTTGGCGTTGATCTTGTCGAAGATGGTCCTGGCCGCGTCGATCCCCGGCTGCTTCCACGCGGTCTGCCAGTCCAGGTCGACGCCGCCCGTCGCCGGGTTGTAGGTGAACCGGGCGCGGTGGGGGTTCTTGGTGATGGAGAGGTAGAACGAGGCGAACGTCTCGATGCCGGTCGGCAGCGGGGCGACCTCGGCGAAGGCGCCGCCCGCGGCCCAGTTGTCGATGCCGCCGGTCGGGATGGACGCCTGGAGCGGACCGGTCGGGTCCCACAGGTGGTTGGCGCGGCCGCACATGACGTTGCCGTTGTCGCCCCAGCCCTTGCCGATCTCGCCGTTGAGCGCGGGCAGCGCGCCGGTGGCCTTCAGCGTGGTGAGCAGCTTGCTCGTGCCGACGCTGCCCGCGGCGAAGAAGACGCGATCCGCGGTGATCTCCTTGGTGGCCGTGACGGCGCCCGTGGTGGAGAGCTGGTCGATGCGGACGGTGTAGCCGCCGCCGGCGGCCGGGGCGACCGAGGTCACCTTGTGCAGGGGCGAGACGGCGACCCGGCCGGTGGCCCGGGCCCGGGGCAGATAGGTCTTCTGCAGCGACTTCTTGCCGTGGTTGTTGCCGTAAAGGATCTCCCCCGCCAGCGCGGACCTCGGGACCGTGCCCGCCAGCTCCTGCTCCATGTAGTCCCAGTCGTACACGTCCGGCACGAACACGAAGGGGAAGCCGGAGCGCTGCGCGTGCTTGCGGCCGACGCGCGCGTACTGGTAGCACTCGGCGCTCTCGAACCAGTCCGGGTCGACGGTGGCGACGCCGAGTCCGGCGTTGGCCCGCGGGTAGTACGTGCCGTACATCTCGCCGGCGTCGACCGTGGGCAGGACGGCACCGAAGTTCTCCCGCTTCGGCGTGACGGCCATGCCGCCGTTGACCAGCGAGCCGCCGCCGACGCCGCGGCCCTGGTAGACGGTGATGCCGGCGAACTCCTCGGCGTCGAGGATGCCCGTGTAGCGCGGGATGTTCTTGTCGATCGGGAAGCCGAGGAAGTTGCTCAGGGGCTGCTTCGTCCGCGTCCTGAGCCAGAACGACCGGTTGTCGGGGCTGGTCGTGCCTCGGCGTCGGCGGGGTCGGCGGGGCGCCAGCGGTGACAGCAGCAGATGCCGGGCTCTATCAGGTCGAGCCCGTCGAAGAACCGGCGCACGTCG